>JAHRVD010000048.1 GCA_019090845.1 Marinosulfonomonas sp. | reverse complement strand
ACCATGTTTTCGGCCATCACCCGTGCGGCCAGATCATAGGCCTGATCCAGCGGCATCTGCACCTGCTCATAAAACGCCCGTTTTCCAATCCCGATCGCAGACCCCAGTTTGTCTGCAACCTTGGCGGCCAGATCGTCAGTTGCCTGCTCTAGCTCGGCAGCCGGAACCACCCGGTTCACCAGACCAATTTCCAGCGCCCGGGCGGCCGGGATAAAGTCACCTGTTGTCAGCATCTCAAACGCCTGCTTGCGGTGAATATTTCGCGACAGGGGCACCATCGGTGTGGCGCAAAACAGCCCGATGTTAATGCCATTGACGCCAAAACGCGTATCGGTGTCGGCCACGGCCATGTCGCATGTGGCGACCAGCTGACAGCCGGCGGCGGTGGCAATGCCATGCACGCGTGCAATAACCGGCTGGGGCAGGCGCGGGATCATTTGCATGATCTTGCCGCAGCGCGCGAACAATTTGTGGAAATATTCGGCACCACCATCGTCTGATTGGCGTGCAAGCTGCATTTCTGACAGATCGTGCCCGGCGCAAAACGCCTTGCCAGCCCCCGACAAGACCACAACCCGGATAGAGCGATCATCCATCAGGGCCAGAAATTCCCGTTCCAGCGCAGACAAAAGTGCCTCTGACAATGCGTTCAGCCGATCCGGTGCATTCAGCCGGATATGTGCGATTGCGCCACGGTCTTCACGTTCCAGAATGGTCATCTTGCCTCTCGGGTTAATTTCCGCGAAGTCTAGCGCGGTATATGAACAGGGGATAGCCATGAACTTGAAAATGCAGCGCGACGAATTGCAGCGTTTCCTGGGAAGGGAATTTCCACAGGTATCGGATGATTTCACCATTGAAGAGGTCAGTGACAAGGAAATTACCGTCCGCATGCATGTGTCCGAGCAGAACCTGCGCCCCGGCGGCACCGTGTCAGGCCCGTCGATTTTTGCGCTGGCGGATGTGGCCGTTTATCTGGGTATCCTTGCAAATATTGGACCAGAGGCGCTGTCGGTTACGACAAATGGCTCGATTGATTTCATGCACAAGCCAAAGGCCAACACCGATCTGATCGGCAAAGCGCGTCTGCTTAAACTTGGGCGGGTGTTGGCGGTTGGTGATGTGCTTATTTATTCGGACGGAATGGCCGATCCTGTTGCGCGGGCCTCGATGACCTATTCGATCCCGCCAAAACGTGCCTGAATGTTGGGGTAAAATAATACCTAATTTGCAACCTATTGTTTTAACGTGATTATATTAAGTTAGTGACGCTTGACTGTGCTGCTCAATACCTTAGAACAGCGCAATCCGAATTCCCACAATCAGGGCACAAACATGAAAACCTTTTCCGCTACACCTGCGGACATCGACAAGAAATGGTTGCTGATCGACGCTGAAGGCGTTGTTCTGGGCCGTCTTGCTTCGATTGTCGCCATGCGCTTGCGTGGCAAGCACAAAGCTACCTTCACCCCGTCCCAAGACATGGGTGACAATGTCATCGTGATCAACGCCGAAAAAATCCAGCTGACCGGAAACAAGCGTGCCGACAAGGTGCACTACTGGCACACGGGTTATCCCGGCGGGATCAAATCGCGCACAGCGGGCCAGATTCTGGAAGGCGACCACCCAGAGCGGTTGGTTGTCAAAGCTGTTCAGCGGATGCTGCCCGGTGGCGTGATGAGCCGTCGCCAGATGACAAACCTGCGGGTTTATGTTGGTGCCGAGCATCCCCATGAAGCACAGAAACCGGAAGTCCTGGATGTGAAATCCATGAACGCCAAAAACACACGGGGCGCATGACAATGGCTGAAGAAATCAAAACACTCGAAGAGCTGAATACAGTTGCCGAGGGCGTTGTCGCCGATGTGGCTGAAGCGGTTGAAACTGCGATCCCACGCGAGCCTGTTCGCGACGAACTGGGCCGCTCTTACGCTACCGGAAAACGTAAAGATGCGGTTGCCCGCGTCTGGATCAAACCCGGTTCCGGTAAAGTTGTCGTGAACGGCAAAGACATGAACGCCTATTTTGCCCGTCCGGTGCTGCAGATGATCCTGCGCCAGCCGTTTCAGGTGGCCGGTGTTGTCGATCAGTTCGACGTGATGGCATCCGTCAAGGGCGGTGGTCTTTCAGGTCAGGCTGGTGCGGTAAAGCACGGTATTTCCAAGGCTTTACAGCTTTATGATCCTGCCATGCGCGGCGCATTGAAAGCTGCTGGGTTCCTGACACGTGACAGTCGTGTTGTTGAGCGTAAGAAGTTTGGTCGACGCAAAGCACGCCGTAGCTTCCAGTTCTCCAAGCGCTAATATCCAAGCGGCAAACCGCAAATTGCGAACAAATTATGTCAAAAGACCGCCTTTCCGGGCGGTCTTTTTTCGTATTTGACCCAGCATTGTCGTCATCTGGGCCAAATTGCCGGTTAGGTCTGGTGCAAAGCTGCTCAAGGCCCCCGAAATGACCAAACCGCAAGACACCAAAACCCAGGATACCTACACCGGCTTTATCGCCAGTGTGGTCCTTGCGTTGATCGGTTCGGGCTGGTTGGCTGACGGCATCGTTGCGCCGCTGTCGGGATTTCTGTCAGAGGCGTCGCTGGCGCTTTGGCGGGGCAATCTTGCGACCGGGCTGTTTTTTGCCATTTCAATCGCCGATCCGGTCGGCATGTTGATTAACAAAACGTCGCCCCGTCGGATATTGGTGCGGTTCGCGGGTGGGTTTTTCTTTGGTACTGCGGCGTTTTTGTTGATCCTTGCGCCCCTTGCTGGCGCCGGAATGTCGACATTCCTGCAACTGATACTGCTGGTCTTGTATATCCCGTTTCGTGCATTGGCCCATAAGGTTTCCGCCACACTTGCAGATCATGCCATTGACCCAGCAAAGATGTTGGCCTCGGCTGTGCTTGGTTTTGCGCGCTGGCCGGACCGGTTTTTGTTTATCATGTTCATGTCGATAAGTTTTGTTGCGTTCTGGGCCTATACGCCAAGCCTGCAAGTGACACTGATTGTGCTGGCTATCTGGTTGACGCTGGTGACGGCTTTGATTGCGACGCGGTCTTATAACGAGGACGAGCCAAACAAGGCCGAGGCCGATTTTAAGGCATGGCTGGCGCTGGACGGCGAAGAATCCAAAACCGAAAAACCAATTGCCCGCGCCATGGACGAGCTTGGCAAGATCATCCGCATTGTTATTCCCGGTGCCGTATTATTTGGTGGCATGACCTGTTTTGCGGTGCAGACATTGATGGCGCTGTCACCTGATATTGCTGCCAATCTGGCTGACCCGGATGCAATGGCGGGTGCGATCGGGATCATTGCGGTAAGTATTCTTGGTATTGTATTTGCGTCCATGTTGACCGGTTTGCTATTTGGTCTGATCCTGCTGCAAATTACCGCCAAAATATTTCACTGGTCCGGTTATCACCATCGCGAAAACTGTTTTCATCTATTAAGGACGATGCGGTTTCGTCCCTTGGTTCGCGCACCCTGATCGGGCGCCAACGCTAATGATCCGCAGGCAATAATCCCAACCCGCGCAGATAGATCCCGATCCCGGTTTCAAGCAGTTCTTCGGGTGGAAAGGGTGATATCGTGCCCGGTGAGCCGCGCGCGAACAGTTCGACCACCCCGTGACACATCGCCCAGATATGGGCCGAGACCATCTGTGCGGGCGGGCGTTTATCAGGCGCTATGTGGCGTGACAGTTCCACGGCCGCGCGTTCCAGCACCCCATGTGCCCGATTAGACACCATCGCCAGTTCCGGGGTGCGGTTGACCGAAATGCCGCTTTCAAACATCGCAACATAATGACCCGGGTATTTACGCGCGAAGGCCAGATAGGCCCGCCCGGTTGCCTCAAATGACGCCAGCGCCGAGGGTTGGCCCTTGGCATAGGCATATTCCATCAGATCGGCGAAAACCTCGTATCCCTGCCGGGCGGCCTCGGCGATCAGGTCTTCGCGCCCGTCAAAATGGCGGTAAACGGCGGCTGGTGTGACGCCTGCCTGTTTGGCCGCTTCGGACAGGGTGAACCCGGTTGGCCCACGCACCTCAATCAGCGACAGGGCGGCCTGAACCAGCGCCTGACGCAGGTTGCCATGATGATAGCCACGTTTTTTAGGCATCCCAGATGTCGGGGCCTCCACATATTTTCGGGTCCGCTTTACAGGCTATTTGTGGTTTTTTGCCTTTATATTCAATGGCCGACAGCACAGTCTGGATTGCTGCGATGCGGGCGCGCAACTTGTCGTCAGACCTTACAATTGTCCAAGGGGCTTGTTTTGTATGGCTTTTGTCAAAGGTTTCACGGATTGCGCGGCTGTAATCATCCCACTTTTTCAGCCCCTCAACGTCGATCCAACTTAGTTTCCATTGCTTTAGAGGGTCGCTCTCGCGGGCGCGGAACCGGCGCAGTTGTTCGGCCTGTCCGACGTTTAACCACAGTTTGACAAATGTGATGCCCTCATCCACCAGCATGTCCTCAAATTCCGGCAGTTGATTGAAAAACTGTTCCCGTTGCCGGTCGGTGCAAAAGCCAAAGACTTTCTCGACCACACCGCGATTATACCAACTGCGATCAAACAGGGCGATTTCCCCGGCTGCGGGCAGATGCTGCACGTAGCGTTGAAAATACCATTCGCCACTTTCACGATCCGAGGGTTTGGAAAGTGCGACCACGCGTGCAACGCGTGGATTAAGGTTCTCGCGTAAGCGTTTGATTGTGCCGCCTTTACCGGATGCGTCACGCCCCTCAAATATGACAATGACGCGCTTGCCGGTGGCCTTTACATCAGCCTGAAGTTTCACCAGTTCAAGTTGCAAATCGTCGATTGCATTTTGATAGTCGTCCCTATCCATGCGTTTTGGGTAGGGATAGCTGGGTGACAAAATGTCTTTCTTTGATCCATCTTGAATGGCTTTTCGCATGTCCGCAGGTGCGTTGTTTTCAAAAAACGCGCTGATTGCGCCGTCAAAGGGCAGGGACATCAAGGCAACCTCCTGTATATCACGCGACTGGTGAAGGGTGTTATGTTCCGATTTGGGACATGTTAAAACTTGTGGTCTGGTAAATCTGGTTGATCCAGTTGCCATAAAGCAAATGCCCGTGGCTGCGCCAGCGGTTCTGGGGTGTCAGAGTTGGATCGTCTCCCGGATAATAGTTGGCCGGCACGTTAATTGCCGTTCCAGCGGCAACGTCGCGGTCGTATTCTTCTTTCAGCGTGCCGCTGTCATATTCGAAATGGTTGAAAATATATACCGCCCGGTGCCCCGGATCTTCGACCAGACAGGGGCCAACCTGATCCGAACCAAGCAGCGTCGTCAGGCCCGGGGCGGCGTCAATTTCAGCCTGACGCATTTCGGTCCAGCGGCTGACAGGGATCACGCAGTCATCCGAAAAGCCGCGCAGATAGGGCGAGCTTGGATTTAAGTTCTGGTGGCGGAAACAGCCGAATGCCTTGTGGTCGAGCATGTGTTTTTCAACGCCGTGGAAATGGTTGATCATCGCCATTCCGCCCCAGCAGACACCGAATGTCGAATGCACATTGGTCTGGGTCCAGTCCATGACCTGAACCAGTTCATCCCAATAGGTAACATCCTGAAAAGATAGATGTTCAATTGGTGCACCGGTGATAATCAGCCCGTCAAACTTTTCGTCCCGGACCTCGCTGAAGGGGCGATAAAATTCGGCCATATGCGCCGCGGCAGTGTTGCGCGTTTTATGCTCGCTCATCCGGATCAGGCTGAAATCAATTTGCAGTGGTGTGGCACCGATCAGCCGGGCGAATTGGTTTTCCGTCTGAATTTTCTTGGGCATCAGATTGAGCAACCCGATACGCAGCGGCCGAATATCCTGCAGTGCGGCGCGAGTCTGGGACATCACAGACACACCTTCATTGGTCAAAACATCAAATGCAGGCAGGTTTTCGGGCAGGGTTATCGGCATCGGATACTCATCTGGTCAGGAAGGGAAAGAGATAGGCCTAAGCGCTGTGCTTCTCAAGGGCTTGGGCAATCAGGGCGTTGAATGCATCCGGTGTTGT
>JAHRVD010000047.1 GCA_019090845.1 Marinosulfonomonas sp. | reverse complement strand
TCGCGGTGAATTCAGGTGAGATTGGGGCACAGTGCGGACAATACTGGGGATTTCTTTGGGACTGTTGAAGGCATGGCAAGAATGATGAACGGTAATTAAACCAAAAAAAATGAGAAAAACTGATAATTATCAATAGGTTATACAAATTTAGGGGTCACATTTGTTTTAATGTCCATGTGCTTGCTTGTGAATTCTTGATGAAATCAACGCATAGCGACGACTAAATAGGGAAATCCCTGCCTGTTATTGTGAAGGCAAAACTTCGCTCAGTTGCCTGACCAGCGCGATTGTGACATTTTCTGCCACAATTTCGTGCCGATGGGCCGGAATATTTTGGATACCCACTTTCACCGTTAAATGTCGTTTGCGGGCCAAGAATAGTTAGCTGACATGAAGCCCTAGCCAACCTCCAGACAATGCCGGCGAAAAGCACGTTTTAGCATATCGAGCTCTGCACGAAGCAATTCGACTTCGGATCGAATATCGTCTTCCAGAGCTTCGCCAGTCACAATTGTGAATGAGTCCAGCTTTTCACCTGTTTCCTTGTCGTTGATCAGAAACACCTGCACACCGTCCGACAAAAGTTCCGGCGGAATTGCGATCCTTAATTGCCATTGGCCGGGCGTGCTGTCCTTTGTAAGCGATGTGCTGCGTATTGGTTGTTCCAGATGTGTGACTTCTATAGGGGCTGGGTTATCGTTGGAGCCAGAGCTTGCAACGACCCCTTCCCAGATGCCGGCATGGATGCGTTTACGTGTTACCGTGAAATCGGACATTGCTGATTACACCTCTGACCTTGGTCGCCGGGAGAATGTGATGTCGCGTAACACAATCTGGTTCATTTGCGGTCCCTCAAAGATCAAGTCGACCCAGGCTCTTTCAACCCGCTTTTCGTTAAGGTTGGAATAGGCAAGATCAAATTCAACTGCCGCCTCTTCATTTCCAAATGGTAATTCCCGGACCAGTTGTTCCGTATTTGGGCCATGTAAAATGTTGAGGCGTGCAAAAATTTCCAGTGGTTGTTCTGTTTCCACGATTAACGCCAAACGCAAAAGATGCCGTCGCAACAAACCGTCAACGGCGCTGTTGGGCAATTCGATCGTGAGGGACAAGAAACTGCCGTCAAACCGAAAAACGTCAAGGCGCAATCCGAAAGGGGCAATATCCTCTTCCCGGGAATTGCGAATCTGTCTGACTGTCAGTTCGGAAATCTGGCAATCATGGAACAGAGTAACCTCACTACCAATTTTTGCTTTGGACTGAACTGCCGCCATGCCCGGTGGGTTCAGTGGTCCCCGCCAAAGTTCCGGGCGATATGCCCAGTCTGAGTGCAAAGGTTTTTGTATCGCGTTGGTGCCAACAAGCGGCAAGGTAAGCCGTGCATCGGCCACATGCAGAACACGGTCCATCCTGCGGCGCAGTTGCCGGGCGCGTGTGCGCATTCGGCGCAGACCTATCAGATCTGCCGATCCCGCATGCACCGATAACTTGTCCCACCTGCGCAACGCGCGACGATGAAATAAGCGGTCGATCAAACTGCCAATCCGGTCCGCCAAAATTGCCCCAGTCTTATCTGCATTGTTGTTTGCCCAATACTGCTAGGTAAAGGTTTAGCGTATGCAAACGATTTCACATAGTCAGGTTTTGGGCGTTGCTGACGTTTGTGTTAAATTTTCCAGCCTGATACGTGTGGCAAATGCATTGAGCGTTGCCAGCCCGGCTGCATCGGACATTGGCTTGCCTTCAAATTCGTTTAGCGTCACGGTCACAATCCGCCCTTTGACATCAAACAAACCACGCCAATAATCCGTGGCCAGACCTTTGGGGCCGCCCGTGCCTGTATCGCGGGCATGAATGAAAAACGCACCGTCGCGATACCGGGTGTCCAGTATCTTTACCACAGCGGCGTCCCCATTGCGGGCCAATGCTGCGCGCCCTACAGGCGAAGAAAAGAAGACCCTCAGTCGATTTGGTGCCGAGCCGACCGCTGCGCCGCTTTCCCCTGATACCGAGGCCGTCAACAGCCCGGGAACATGTGGCGTCGCCGCGCCCGGATTGTTGGCAATCGACGCACAACTGCCCAGCAAAACGAATGCCCCCGCACTCGTATCGTGTGTGGCAGATCGGTCAACGCAATATCCCGGTGGTCCGGCGATGATCACACTGTGATTGGCGACAAGTATTTTTTCCGGTGCGCGTGCGTGCAGGCCAAAACCACCAATGCCCATTCCCACATCCGGGCTATTCATACAGCCAGCCAGTATCACCAGTGTCGCGCCGACAATCAGGCGGCGCAGGTGGCAAAAATCACAGGTCCATATAGACATGTCGCTCTGCTTTCGCACCGGGGTGGGTTACTGCGCCGGTTCTGGTCGGGCCGACAAGTTGGGCATATTTCCAAAGCGCGCCGCTTTGATACAGCGTTTCGCGCGGACCGGGCCAAGCCTTTTTGCGTTTGGCTAGTTCATCGTCTGAAAGATCGACAGAAATCTCGCCCTTGATGGCGTCAATGGTAATCACATCACCATCTTTGAGCAGGGCAATCGGCCCGCCGTATGCTGATTCCGGGCCAACATGGCCGACGCAGAACCCACGGGTCGCGCCGGAAAAGCGGCCATCGGTGATCAGTGCAACCTTTTTGCCCATGCCTTGCCCGGACAGGGCAGCCGTGGTGGCCAGCATTTCGCGCATTCCCGGACCACCTGCTGGGCCTTCGTTGCGGATTACCAAGACTTCACCCTCTTTATAGCCACGGGCCTTTACGGCCTCAAAGGCATCTTCTTCGCATTCAAAAACGCGGGCAGGGCCGGAAAACACCTGTTCCTCTTCGGTCATCCCGGCAACCTTCACAATCGCACTTTCTGGCGCAAGATTGCCTTTCAGTCCGACGACGCCGCCGGTTTTGGTAAGCGGGGTGGCGACGGGGTAGATGACCTTGCCGTCTGCTTCCAGTGTGACCTCGTCGATGTCCTCACCGATGGAACGGCCCGTTACGGTGATGCAATCCTCGTGGATCAGGCCGGCGTTGCGCAGTTCCTTCATGATAACCGGAACGCCGCCGACTTCGTAAAGATCCTTGGCCACATATTGGCCACCTGGCTTGAGGTCGACGAAATAGGGTGTGTCGCGGAAAATGTCGCAGACATCATCCAGATCAAAATCAATCCCGGCCTCATGGGCAATCGCGGGCAAGTGCAAACCTGCATTGGTTGAGCCACCAGTGCAGGCCACAACGCGGGCGGCATTTTCAAGCGACTTGCGGGTCACAATATCGCGCGCCCGGATGTTCATTTCCAGCAGGTTCATAACGGCTTCGCCGCTGGCAATTGAGTATTGATCGCGTGATTCATAGGGCGCAGGTGCGCCGGCTGAATTTGGCAGTGCCAGACCTATCGCCTCTGACACACAGGCCATGGTATTGGCCGTAAACTGGCCACCGCAGGCACCTGCGGACGGGCAGGCGACTTTTTCCAGCGCACGCAGTTGCTTTTCCGAATAGGCACCGGCCTGATGCTGGCCCACGGCCTCGAATACATCCTGCACTG
>JAHRVD010000046.1 GCA_019090845.1 Marinosulfonomonas sp. | reverse complement strand
CCGTAGCACATGATCGGAACTTTCAGATCATCGACTGCGCGGGCCAGTTGCCAGACCTGATCTTTTTCAAGAAACTGCGCCTCGTCGATGAAAACACAGGCAATTGGCCCGTTTCCCATCTGCTTTGCAATCTTGGAAAACATATCTTCTCCAGCCGAAAAAGTATCGGCCTCGGCGTCAATACCAATTCTGGAACCGATTCGGCCTTTGCCGGCGCGATGATCCAGACGGGCAGTCAACAAATAGGTGTTCATGCCGCGCTCGCGGTAGTTATGAGACGCCTGCAGCAGCAGCGTCGTTTTGCCCGCATTCATGGTGGAGTAGTGAAAATAGAGTTTTGCCATACGCAGAATTAGCCCGGGCTCGGCCATCAATTCAAGGTCGGTGTTTCCAAGGAGAGGACGGATTGGGGAGCCCGGTCGAATAAACTTGATAAGTTAGGTCCTAGGCGCAAGGCCTTGGGGATGGAGCAGACCTGTTACCATTTACTAATATCCGAGCCAGCATGCGCAACGGTTTCCCAATCACACGGCCAGCAACAATGCACTGGCCCCCCAACCCAAAACCGACAAAAAGCCGTCGGCCACTCACAAAATCCTAACGGAGTAGGACAAATTATAAATGACATGTCTGCCACTTTGGATTAATGGGAATTATTGGCGGGGTTTCCCCTCAAAGTTCTGAGTTTAGTAATTGGGCGCAATATGAGCACTATGGGCAACTATCTGAAAAGACACACGGAAGCATTGGTGAAGGATGTCGGGCTTGAAGCAGCATGCAAGCTGACAGGAAAATCCAAGGCTACATTGGGCAGATATTATTCCGATTCAGACGAACACCGCGACCGGTTTATTCCTATCAATTCAGTTGCCGCATTGGAGGCCGCCGCACCTTACCCGCATGTGACAGCGGCACTGGCCGAACTGAAGGGGATCACTTTGTCTTATGATACCGGCACCTCAAGCCGGCAGGAAGGTGGCGTGAATTCTGACGTGGTGGCCCTTAGCCAACGCTTCGCAATGCTGATGGCAGAGTATAACACGTCTATGGAAGATGGGATTATTACAATCAACGAATCCAAGCGGTTACTGCGAGAGACACAGTCGATCCAACAAGTATTGTTAAGTATGAAGCTACATCTGGAAGAAGAAGCAACAACTGAGTTGGATTAGAAGAACTGCACGCGCGTGAACTGCAGTCATATCGCGCATACTGCCCTCAGCGCCGTTTCAGGAACTCATTGAGGTTTATCGACCTGAGGTTAACCCGCGCTGGAAAGTTCGGTGGCCGTCCCTAAAATTATTTAATTATGACAATGTGTTGCGGCGTTTCCTGCTCTATGAAGGCCGATGCTCGTTGATGGGCGCAGTTTACAGGAACCACCCGAATAGGGAGTCCGATATGTCACAGCGCTGGCGTGAATTATCGCTGCTCGTCTCTGAAACTGGCCCTCTCGGTTCAAGTCTGTAATCTGGCCCAAATAAATGACCTTCAATAATGAAGGCTGAGGCGGGCAAATGGCGATTATCTATGCAACGACCGATGGGCAAACCATCGCCGTCAGCAATGGCGACACGGTGGTGATCAATATCGCCGGGGGTGGCACGGTCAATATTGTGGCCGAGCCCGGCGTTCCCATCTCGACTTTCCGGATCAAGTTCGTGAATGACAATGAGGCCGACACGGTCAATATCGACCTGTCCACCTTCACCAGTTACGGGTTGCATATCGACATCAAGGACTACGACACGTCTGACACAGTGAACCTACTGAGTGCATTCAACACTCACGTCGATGCGGGTAATGAGGACGAATTTCAGTTTCAGTATATCGGGGCCAACGGAGCGACGTTTGACGGCTATGTTCGCGCCAAGGACAAGGGTGAAAAAGATTTCACTACGACGCCCAAGCCGATAAATATTTGTTTTGCAAAAGGCACGGTGATTGACACCGATCTGGGGCCAACGCCGGTCCAAAGCCTTTTGCCGGGTGATCTGGTGTGCACGCAGGATCGCGGATTGCAACCGATCCGCTGGATCGGGCGGCGGGTGCTGGACACGCTGGATCTGGCTCGTAACCCACAACTGCGCCCGATCAGATTTGCGGCTGGGTCTCTTGGTCGGGGGTTGCCATATCGTGATCTGGTCGTGTCGCCCCAGCATCGTATGTATGTTTCCGGATGGCGGGCTGAATTGAATTTTGGTGAAAACGAAGCTCTGGTGCCAGCGGCCGGTTTTTTAAATGATCACAATGTTTTGGTTGATAATGACGCGGCGTGTGTGACCTATTATCATTTGCTGTTTGACCAGCATGAAATTATCACCGCCAATGGTGTTTTGGCCGAAAGTCTGCACAGCGGTGATATGGCCATAGCGTCGATGAGCGCTGCGGCAAAGGAAGAATTGAACCTGATTTTTCCGGATGCCCCGATGCTGGAATCCCGCGAGACCGCGCGTTTCGTGGCGCGTCGGCAAGAGGCAATCGTGGCGGTCTACCGCTCGGCCTGAGTTATTCGAATTTTGTAGAGCTCGCGCAGCACGATCGCTGCCGCCTTATTCCTGTAAGGACCGGACCATTAACGCGCCTTCACCCGCGACTTTCATCGCAAATGCGGCGGCGTGGCTGGCGGCTAATGTGGTGAAATAGGGGATCTTGTCCATCAATGCCACGTTGCGCATCGAGCGGCTATCTTCGACCGCCTGAGTGCCTTCCGTTGTGTTCATCACCAAAACGATACCGCCGTCCTTCATCGTGTCGACAATGTTGGGACGGCCTTCGTAGACTTTGTTAACGACCTCGCAAGGAATGCCAGAATCTTCCAGAAAACTTGCCGTGCCGCGTGTCGCGATGATCGAAAACCCAAGATCAATCAGGGTTTGCGCGGCCTCTGTCAGCTGCGGGGTCTTGTCGGATGGTTTGATTGACAGAAAAACTTTTCCCTCGGTCGGCAAAACAGTTCCCGCACCAAGCTGAGCCTTCAAAAAGGCGCGGTGGAAATTGGGGTCAGAACCCATCACTTCGCCGGTTGAACGCATTTCAGGGCCAAGCAAGGTGTCGACGCCGGGGAAGCGGGCAAATGGCAGCACTGCCTCTTTCACCGCGAAAGTGTCGATGTCAGGATCAACCAGCGTGAAATTTGACAGCGGCTCACCCGCCATGACGCGCGCGGCGATGGATGCGATGGGCGAATTCACAGCCTTGGCTACGAAGGGCACGGTGCGCGATGCGCGCGGGTTGACCTCGATCAGGTAAATATCGCCATCCTTGACCGCAAACTGTATGTTCATCAGGCCAACGACATTCAGCGCCAGCGCCAGCGCTTTGGTCTGGCTGCGCAGTTGGGCGATGATTTCTGGGGGTAATGAATAAGGTGGCAGCGAACAAGCGCTGTCGCCAGAATGCACGCCTGCCTCTTCGATGTGCTGCATTATCCCGGCAACATGAACCTGCGTGCCGTCGCAAATCGCATCGACGTCAATTTCGATCGCACCGGACAGGTAGCTGTCCAAAAGCACTGGACTGTCGCCTGAGACAACCACAGCTTCGCGGATGTAGCGTTCAAGCTGCCCTGTGTCGCGCACAATTTCCATCGCGCGACCGCCCAGAACGTAAGACGGGCGGATCACCAGCGGATAGCCGATTTCTTTTGCAATTTCCATCGCCTGTCCATCGGTCGAGGCGATGCCGTTATGGGGCTGTTTCAAACCCAGACGATTGACCAGATCCTGAAAACGCTCGCGGTCCTCGGCCAGATCAATGGCGTCCGGTGTGGTGCCAAGAATTGGAATGCCCTCGGCTTCCAGCGCATTGGCCAGCTTTAGCGGGGTTTGGCCGCCCAACTGAACGATGACGCCGTGCAGGGTGCCGTTTTCCTGCTCGATACGCAGAATTTCCATTACATGTTCAAATGTCAGCGGTTCGAAATACAGCCGGTCCGAGGTGTCATAATCGGTCGAAACCGTTTCCGGGTTGCAGTTGATCATTATTGTTTCATAACCCTGCTCGGTCAGCGCAAAACAGGCATGACAGCAGCAGTAATCAAACTCGATCCCCTGACCGATCCGGTTCGGGCCGCCGCCCAGAATTACGACTTTCTTCTTGTCGCTTGGGCGAGCCTCACACTCGACCTCGCCCATAACCGGGGTTTCATAGGTGGAATACATGTAGGGCGTCTGCGCCTCAAATTCGGCAGCGCAGGTGTCGATACGTTTGAATACAGCGGTCACGCCAAGGTTCCGGCGCGCCCGGCGCACGTTGTCTTCGGTGCGCCCGGTCAAATGGGCAAGGCGGGCGTCGCTAAAGCCCATCATTTTTGCGCTGCGCAGGCCTTCTTCGCCTGTCGGCAGTCCGTCCTTGCGCAAGACATCTTCTGCCTCAACGATTTCGCGTATACGGGCCAAAAACCACGGATCAAACATGGTCGTGGCGTGGATTTCGTCGTCGCTCAGCCCGTGACGCATCGCTTGTGCGATCACCCGCATCCGATCCGGGGTTTGCGCGCTGAGAGCCTTGATGATGGCGGCATTATCGGGGGCGCCGTCTATCGCAATCTCGTCAAAACCGGTCAGGTCGGTTTCCATGCTGGCAAGCGCCTTTTGCAGGCTTTCGTGGATAGTGCGCCCGACCGCCATGACTTCGCCAACAGATTTCATCGCCGTTGACAGTAGCGGTTCGGCACCGGGGAATTTTTCAAACGCAAAGCGCGGGATCTTGGTGACGACGTAGTCGATTGTCGGCTCAAATGACGCCGGCGTGACCTTGGTAATATCGTTATCCAATTCATCCAGCGTATAGCCAACGGCCAGTTTTGCGGCGATTTTGGCAATCGGAAAACCGGTGGCTTTGGACGCAAGTGCCGAGGAACGTGACACCCGCGGGTTCATCTCAATCACCACCATGCGCCCGTCAGCCGGATTCACCGCCCATTGCACGTTTGATCCGCCGGTTTCGACGCCGATTTCACGCAACACAGCAATCGAGGCGTTCCGCATCGCCTGATATTCTTTGTCCGTCAGGGTCAGGGCAGGGGCCACCGTGATGCTGTCGCCGGTATGCACGCCCATGGGGTCGATGTTTTCAATGGCACAGATGATAATGGCATTGTCGGCTTTGTCGCGCACGACTTCCATCTCGAATTCTTTCCAGCCAAGCAGGCTTTCGTCGATCAGAATCTGGTTGACCGG
>JAHRVD010000045.1 GCA_019090845.1 Marinosulfonomonas sp. | reverse complement strand
GCAGCATCCATCAGGTCGGCAACGCGAGCTGCTGAGGCAGACAGCCCCCCCAAATGCCCGCGAGAGGCCAGCGAGCGGATGAACACACCGGGGTCCATCACATGTTCAGCCATGCGAATGCGATCGCCCAAAACTGCACCACCGGTGATCGGGCTGGATGGATCCACCGCGACAACGCCAACAGTTTTGCCGCGTTTGCGCATTTCCTGAATATAGGCGTTGACCAGCGTTGATTTGCCAGCCCCCGGCGGGCCGGTAAAGCCAACGACGATGGCGCTGCCCAGATGCGGGCGGATTGCTTTTAGCAGGGGGCGTGCGGCCGGGCGGTCGCCCTCGATCACGCTAATGGCGCGGGCAAGGGCTGTGGGTTGGCCCGCAAGCAGCCGTTCGGCCAGCCCTTGTTTCGCGGTCGTTTGCTGGTTCATTGCGATTACGCCACCACCAGTGGATGGCCAAAGCCCAGTTCTTCGCGCAGCAGCGCGATGATCTCGCCCTGAGACGCGCCTGCGCGCACCGCGTCAATCTCGGCGCCAAAGATATTGCCGTCCTCGGATTGGGCCACTTCACGCAGATTTACCATAGCTTTTTCAAACGCGGCCTGATCGCGGTCGGCCTTGTTTTTGGTCAGCCGGGCAATCTGGGCCTCCATGTCTTCCTTGGCCGGGCGTTCCAGCACGGGGCGGGATGCTGCATCTTCTTCTTCCTGATAGGCGTTGACGCCGACGACGATCTGCTCGCCGCTGTCCACCTGATCCTGAAATTCCAGCGCGCTTGCGCCGATCATATGCTGCACAAAGCCGCTTTCCACGGCCTTATACATGCCGCCCTCGGCGTCGATCTGCGCGATGACCTTTAGGATTTCTTCTTCCATCGCGTCTGTCAGGCTTTCGACATAATAAGAGCCGCCGAGCGGGTCGATAACATCGACCAGATGGGCCTCATGTTTAAGGATGTTTTGCGTCGAAATGGCGATTTTGGCGCTGTCTTCGCTGGGGGTCGACAGGACCTCATCATAGCCATCGGTGTGCAGTGATTGCAGCCCGCCAAAGATCCCGGCCATCGCCTGAACGGTGACGCGGGCGATGTTGTTAAGGGGTTGCTGGCGGGTCAGATCACAGCCTGACGTCTGGCCGTGAAATTTGAACCGCATGGCTTTGGGGTCAGTTGCGCCAAAACGTTCCTTGCACAGGTTGTTCCAAATCCGCCGGCCAGCGCGGAATTTTGCGACCTCTTCAAAAAAGCTGACCGAGATGTCGAAGAAAAAGGTGAAGCGTTGCAGGAACTTATCAGGGTCCATGCTGCGTTCCTGACAATCCTTGGCGTATTGGATCGCGGTGGATAGGGTCAGGCCCATGGCTTGCGCGGGCGTCGCGCCTGCCTGTTGCATATGCTGGCCGACAACGGAAAGCCCGTTCCAGTTGGGCACATGTTCGGCGCAATATGTCATTGTGTCCAGCAGCACCCGGCGGGCGCCGGGCAGGGACAGGCGATAGAACATGTGGTTGGCGACGAAATGCGAAATGTAGTCGCTTTGGTTCGAGGTGCCGGTGACCTTTGTCCACGGAATGCCCCGGCGTTCAGCCACCACAAGCATCTGGGCGAGCATGGTAAACGGGCTGGGGTCATTCAGCCCGATTGATATTTCGTCAATCGGAATATCGCGCAGGCTGATATCCATATCTTCTTCGGAATTGATAACGGTGCCGCAAGTGCCCAGCAGTTCTGGTTCGACATCGTCACAATCCAGCCCGCGATAGACCGAGTTGCACGGAATGATCGACAGCGCGCTGGCGCCAGAGCGTAGAATATTCTTGATCCGCTCGTTGAAATCCTCGGGACGCCCAAGGCCGATAAGCTGGCGCTGCGTCCATGTGCGGCCCCGGTGCATTGTGGGGTAAATACCGCGCGTCGTCGGGCCGTCGCCGGGAAAGCCCAGCTTTTGCGCATAGTCGCCTTCGGGGTCATTTTCGGGGTAATACAGCGGCTCGATAGCCACGCCGGAACGGTTGCGCGTGGTGCGATCCTGGCCGATCATCTTGTCATAGTTGGCTTGCCAGGACTTGGCGTCTTCTGCGGTGGACTTATCGCTATCTGCGGGCGTCACTTTTTTCACAACGTTCATGATATCAACCTTTCGTTAGTCCAGCGGACGGTCTTTGGCGGCGGCCTTGGCAAGCGCGTCGACGGTTTCAACAATTTCTTCGCGCCCGGCACCGGGGTGGAAGACTTTGGACACGCCAGAGGCGATCAGATCGGCCTCATCCTCGTCCGGAACAATGCCGCCTACCACAACGCGGATATGCGCCAGATCGGCCTCGGTCAGTGCTTTCATCAGTTTGGGAACCAGCAAATGATCGGTTGCCAGCGAGCTGATGCCAACCACGTCAACATCCTCTTCCATTGCCAGTTTCACCACGGCGTCGATTTTCTGCCACGGGTTGGTATAGATCACCTCCATGCCTGCGTCGCGCAGGAAGGCGGCGATGATCCGGCTGCCCCGGTCGTGCCCGTCAAGGCCGATTTTGGTGACCAGCACGCGGGCAGGGGTGGTTAAAACTTCGTTCATATCAGGGTTCCTGTTTCAAGGTTATGGCGTGGCGGCGGTGCCGCGAAGATTTCGGATGAAATGGCGGGCCAGCTCGGCCGGGGTGGCGCGGCCGGGTTGGAACCAGACTGGCGTGTGGTTCATCGCGCCCAGTAACATCAGGCGCAAAACAGAACGGTCGGTGTCAGGTGTCAGGGGCAAAGCGTCGACAATGGTGT
>JAHRVD010000044.1 GCA_019090845.1 Marinosulfonomonas sp. | reverse complement strand
GTAACTTCCGGCCCTTATTGTTTGAAAATTCTGCCTTTGACCAATTGAAACCCAAAGACCTGCGGAGCCAACCGCATGGCCCGAATAAAACACTAAAAGGAAACAAACCGCATATGAGCGCATCTGCTATGGAGGAATTCGAAGCCCTTCTGAATGAAAGCTTCGAAATTGACACACCCGCTGAAGGGTCTGTCGTAAAAGGCAAAGTCATCGCTATTGAAGCTGGCCAAGCCATCATCGACGTCGGCTATAAAATGGAAGGCCGCGTTGATATTAAAGAATTCGCAAATCCTGGCGAAGCCCCTGAAATCGCTGTCGGAGACGAGGTCGAGGTATTTCTTGACCGTGTTGAAAACTCCCGTGGCGAAGCCTCGATCAGCCGCGACAAAGCGCGCCGTGAAGAAGCCTGGGACCGTCTGGAAGTTGCATACTCGGACGAATCCCGTGTCGAAGGCGCGATCTTTGGTCGGGTCAAGGGCGGCTTTACTGTTGATCTGGGCGGCGCAGTTGCGTTCCTGCCCGGCTCGCAGGTTGATGTGCGCCCCGTGCGCGACGCCGGCCCGCTGATGGGCCTGAAGCAGCCGTTTCAGATTCTGAAAATGGACCGCCGCCGTGGCAACATCGTTGTTTCACGTCGCGCCATTCTGGAAGAATCACGTGCTGAACAGCGTGCAGAAGTTGTCGGCAATCTGACCGAAGGTCAGGCAATTGATGGTGTGGTCAAGAACATCACCGAATACGGTGCATTTGTTGACCTTGGCGGCGTTGACGGCCTGTTGCACGTCACTGATATGGCATGGCGCCGTGTTAACCACCCGTCCGAAATTCTGACCATTGGTGAGACCATCAAAGTTCAGGTCATCAAGATCAACAAGGAAACGCACCGCATCAGCCTTGGTCTGAAGCAGTTGCAAGAAGATCCGTGGGATGCCGTCGAGGCGAAGTTCCAGCTGGAAACTGTGCACACTGGCCGGGTGACCAACATCACCGATTACGGCGCGTTTGTAGAACTAGAGGCCGGCGTCGAAGGTCTGGTTCACGTTTCCGAAATGTCCTGGACCAAAAAGAACGTGCATCCGGGCAAGATCGTTTCGACGTCGCAAGAAGTCGAAGTCATGATCCTGGAAATTGATACTGCCAAGCGGCGTGTATCGCTGGGACTGAAACAGACCATGCGCAACCCTTGGGAAGTGTTTGCTGAAACCCATCCTGTCGGCACAGAAGTCGAAGGAGAGGTCAAGAACATCACCGAATTCGGTCTGTTTGTTGGTCTGGACGATTCAATCGACGGTATGGTTCACCTGTCCGACCTTAGCTGGGACGATCGGGGCGAAGAAGCCATCCAGTCCTACGCCAAGGGCGATATAGTGCAGGCTGCTGTTACCGAAGTGGACGTTGAAAAAGAACGCATTTCGTTGTCGATCAAAGCCCTTGGCAGCGATGCCGTCGGCGAGGTCATCAGCGGCGTTAAGCGCGGTTCGATCATCACTGTGACGATCACATCGATCGAAGACGGCGGTATCGAGGTGGAATACGAGGGTGCGAAATCCTTTATCCGCCGTTCTGATCTGTCGCGCGATCGTGCCGAGCAGCGTCCGGACCGGTTTGGTGTTGGCGACAAGGTCGATGTTCGTGTGACCAACGTTGATGCCAAGACCCGTCGTTTGGGTCTGTCAATCAAAGCGCGCGAAATTGCGGAAGAAAAAGAAGCGGTCGAACAGTTCGGCTCTTCGGATTCAGGTGCATCGCTTGGCGATATTCTTGGCGCCGCGCTGAAAGGCGACGACGAGTAAAAAAACGTCGCTTCGAAATGAAAATCTGAAAAAACCCCGCCCCCTTATGGAGGCGGGGTTTTCTTTTGATGCAGGCTTGCTTTGCCGACATATGTGCACAGCAGCCAATTGGGCCTTCGGCAGCAAAGCGGTGTCAAACGATATCGAAAAAAAATGTCACCTATTCGAAATTGCAAATCGCGAATCAACTGCTTTGCTGCACGTGCAGCATCCGCAGACTCGGTGCTCATTTTGTGGTTTTGTATTTCACCTAGTGGCAAAATCGCAAAGAATCAGCACATTAGCGTTGAATTTTAGGTCCGACCCTGACGGTTCTTATTTGTGGAAATGTTAATTCGCCCTATAGTCATGCAAACATAGGTGCGCTGCCATGCTTGCGCCGACAAAAAACAGTATAGGGGATGGTACGGATGATCCGGTCGGAATTGATCCAGAAAATCGCAGACGATAATCCTCACTTATATCAACGTGATGTTGAGCGGATTGTTAATACGATATTTGATGAAATAATTGAAGCAATGGCACGCGGAGATCGCGCCGAGCTGCGTGGCTTTGGTGCGTTTTCTGTCAAAAAACGCGACGCCAGAACCGGGCGTAACCCGCGAACTGGTGAAAGCGTTCAGGTCGATGAAAAACACGTTCCGTTTTTCAAGACGGGCAAGTTGCTTCGCGATCGTTTGAACGGGAAATAGGGCCCGAAATAAATGCGGTATCTTCGTTATCTGTTTCTGGCCATCCTTGCGGTGTGCCTGACCTCGGTTGCGCTTGCCAACACTTCACCGGTGACGGTGCGATTGTTGACCGACGATTTGGCTGTATTTCTCGGCTTTAAAAATGCGGTCACATTGCCGCTGTTCATCGTAATATTTGGCGGGATTATTACCGGTATTCTGGTCGGTTTCATCTGGGAATGGTTTCGCGAGCATAAACATCGCGCCGAGGCCGCAAACCAACGGCGCGAAAAAGAACGGCTTGAAAAAGAAATGAGCCGCATCAAGGGTAATACCGACAATGCCAAAGACGATGTGCTTGCGCTGCTTGAGGGCTGAGGGCTGACGCGCTAAGTCCTATGGTATGGCTACAGATATCAAGATTAAAATCTGCGGGTTAAAAAGCACCGCTCATGTGCAGGCTGCGGTGGCGGCAGGCGCGGGCTATGTCGGGTTTGTGTTTTTCGCGAAATCACCACGCAATATCACGCAAGCCGCCGCAGCCCTTTTGGCCCAGCAAGTTCCGCCGGGCATTGCCAAAGTGGCGCTGAGCGTGAATGCAAGTGACACTGAGCTGGACGCAATCGTCGAGGCTGTGCCGCTGGATATGCTTCAGCTGCATGGGGCAGAAACGCCTGACCGGGTGGACGCCGTTCGCGCGCGCTATGGATTGCCGGTGATGAAGGC
>JAHRVD010000043.1 GCA_019090845.1 Marinosulfonomonas sp. | reverse complement strand
CCGCTGATTCCAAAGGGCTGCCAGACATACCGCCCACAATGTCTGCTATATGTCTGATTTCCAAATTTGAGCACAAACACAACGAGGTGGTTGTCGCGTAACTTATTGATTTAATTGAAAAAATGGTGCCCCCACACGGACTCGAACCGCGGACCTACTGATTACAAATCAGTTGCTCTACCAGCTGAGCTATAGGGGCATGAAGCGCGGTCTACGATTTTCCTTAGTGTGGTGCAAGCCCCTCAATCATCCAAAATCGAATGTTGTTTGGCAGATAGATTCAACCTGCCGGGGCGGACGCTTTAAATCCCGGTAAAGCGCCAGTTTCAGGCGGCCAAATTAATTTGGCTCCCGCCCTTCCAGCCTTCAGATTTGAACCTTGTTTTGAGCACGTTCCCGGCTGCGGTCGCGGCCCCTGTGGGTTCGCGCCATCAGTAAAACCGCGGCAATACCCACCAGAATCACCAAGATTGCGGCTGGTGCGGCGTCACCGATTTGTTCCAGCGAGGCCTTTTCGTAGACCCGGGTCGACAAGGTGTTGAAATTGAAAGGACGCAACAACAACGTGGCCGGCAATTCCTTTACGCAATCAACAAAAACCAGCAGCAATGCAGTTCCCACGGACCCCTTTATCAACGGCAGATAGATGCGGCGCAAAGTCCCGCCTGCCGTTTGGCCAAGCGAGCGGGCAGCCATTGGCAGCGACGGTGAAACCCGGCCTATTGCCGCGTCCGCCGCCCCCTGAGCGATCGCAAAAAACCGAACGCAATAGGCATAGACGATTGCAAATGCAGACCCCGTCATCAGCAGGCCCACGTCCTTGCCGGTAAGTGCCTGGATCATATCAGCGATTGCGTGGTCCGCCGCTGCCATCGGATAGAGCAACCCGACGCCCAGCACCGCCCCCGGTGCGGCATATCCAATCGTCGTAAGCGGCAAGATCATGCCCGGCAGCCGCCGCCCCGTCAGCCGCACACCGTGCACCAGCACCAATGCGCCCAGAACAGTTGTCACAGCCGCACTGGCGCCGACAAAAAGCGTATTCATCAAAGCACTTTGCAGGCCCGGGTCCAGCCAACGCTCGGCGTTATCAAGCGCGTGGCCCATTATCACCGAAACCGGCAGCACAAACCCAATCAGAAATGGCAGCCCGCAAAGCATTGTCGCCAGCCAGCCTGCCCAGCCGCCCAGTTGGTTAGGCTGAACCACCCGCCGGTTGCGACTGGCTTGTGAGAAACGTATCCGGCCCCGGTTTCGTTTTTCCAAAGCGACAAGAACAAAGACGATAATCAGCACCAGACTTGCGATTTGCGCCGCGCCGCTGGCGCTGCCACCTTCCAGCCATGTGCTGAATATCCCGGTCGTCAGGGTCTGGACCGCAAAATACGAAACGACGCCAAAATCACTGACGGTTTCCATCATCACAATTGCCACGGCCGCAGATATCGCCGGGCGTGCCAGTGGCAGACCGACCCGGAAAAACCGCGCCAGCGGGCCCGCCCCCAAAGCGCGGGCCACCTCATATGCTCCGCCCGATTGTTCGCGAAAAGCCGCCTTGGCCAGCAGGAAAACATAAGGGTAAAGTGCTGCCGCAAGAACAACAGCGGCCGCTCCGCGCGAACGGATTTCCGGAAACCAGTAATCGCGCGATGATTGCCAGCCAAATATGTCACGCAACATTGTCTGGACCGGACCGGCATATTCCAAAAAATCCACCAGCGCATAGGCGCCCACATAGGCCGGAATCGCCAGCGGCAACAGCAGCAGCCATTCCAGCCAGCGCGATCCGGGAAACCGATACATCGTGACCATCCACGCCGTCAAAGTCCCAATGCATGCGGCGATTATTCCAACAAAAACAACTAAGAACACCGAGTTCTTAAAGTACCTTGGCAGGGTCGTTGATACCAGGTGCGGCCAGATATTATCATCCGGGCTTAGCGCAATCACGGCCACTGCCAATATTGGCATCACCACCAGACCCGCAATAATGACAGCCCCGACAGACCATTTGTCAGGCCATGATATACGCCGCATCGCGGTTGGTTGCTGACTTTTTTGCTCGGCCATTGCATTGCGATACCTAAAACCAGTTTAACTGTCCAGAAATCCGCCTATACTAATGGCAATAATAATCAGGCAGTAAATTCCATGCAGGTCGCAATCCATCTTGGCGCACATTGCACCGACAATGACCGCCTGTTGAAATCCCTTCTTCGCAATAAGGGTTTGCTGGCCAAGTCTGGCATCAGTGTTCCCGGCCCCGGTCGTTATCGGGGCACCTTGGCCAAAACGATGCAAAAGTTGCGCGGCGCGCAGGCCAGTCGCGAAACACAGGAAATGCTGATGGACGCCATCATTGATGGCGAAGATACCCAAAGGGTAATTCTAAGCCACGATAGCTTTATCTGCGTTCCGGGCCGGGTTTTTGACAATGGAATGATGTATGAAAAGGCGGGCTACAAACCAGAGTGGCTGCGAAATGTTTTCCCCAACGATCAGGTCGAATTTTTCATTGGAATTTGCAACCCGGCGACGTTTGTTCCGTCCGTTTTCAAACACAAAGGCCAGAATACCTTTGATTTTCATCGGTTTCTTGGCGGCGTCGATGTGAATGATATCCGATGGTCAGACATCATTGTGGCAATAAAAGAGGCCAGCCCCGATTGCCCGCTGACAGTTTGGTGCAACGAAGACACTCCGCTGATCTGGCGCACCGTATTAGAAGACGTGTGCGGCCCTGATCTGACGGACGAGCTTAATGGTACTTACTCGGTCTTAAGCTCAATCATGAAGCCTGAGGGTATGAAACGGTTTCGCAAATATTTGTCCAACAACCCGGCACTGAACGAAATGCAGCGTCGCCGGGTGGCCACAGTTTTTCTGGATAAATATGCAATCGAGGACGAGGTTGAAGAAGAATTGGACGTTCCCGGCTGGACCGAAGAACTGGTGCATTCCCTGACCGAAACCTACGAAGAAGACATTTTCGAAATTCAACGCTTGCCGGGTGTAAATTTCATCTCACCCTAGATCGCCAGTAGTGTTGGTGCAAAAAGCGGTGCCAGACGCCAAGACGGGGATGTCAGCCGGCCATGCCAAATCCTGAACCGCGCCCCGCATGCCACACGCAACAATGATGCGCTTTGGCCCACTTGGATTGGCGCAGGCTTGCCCCTATAAGCGGCGCGAAACACCCACAAAAAGGCCAAAAAATGCGCACAGCCAAGATCACGCGCAAGACCGCGGAAACCAGTATCGCCGTTGAGATTAATCTTGATGGCAGCGGCAGCTATGACAACCAGACCGGCATCGGATTTTTTGACCACATGCTGGATCAACTGGCGCGTCATTCGCTGATCGACATGAAAATCCGCGCCAAGGGTGATCTGCATATCGACGATCACCACACGGTCGAGGATACCGGCATAGCGCTTGGGCAGGCCCTGACGGCGGCCTTGGGCGACAAAAAGGGCATCCGCCGCTATGGCGAATGTCATTTGCCGATGGATGACGCGCAGGTGCGCAGCGCGCTCGATCTGTCAGGGCGGCCGTTTCTTGTCTGGAACGTAACGATGCCGACCGCCAAGATCGGCGCATTCGACAGCGAGCTGGTGCGCGAGTTTTTTCAGGCAGTCGCCACCCATGGCGGGGTCACCCTGCACGTCGACCAACTGCATGGCATCAACAGCCACCACATCGCCGAGGCTGCGTTCAAATCCGTGGCCCGCGCGTTGCGTTTGGCGGTTGAAACCGACCCGCGCAAAGCTGATGCGATCCCCTCGACCAAAGGGGCGCTTTAGGGGTGCTTACGGTTCTCGTCGATTACGACAGCGGCAATCTGCATTCGGCGGAAAAAGCCTTTCAGCGCATGGCGGCTGAAACCAACGCGGGCCAAGTGATCGTCAGTTCGCGCCCAGAAGACGTGGCGCGCGCCGACCGGATCGTTTTGCCCGGCGACGGGGCCTTTGCCGCCTGTAAACGCCAGCTGGCTGAATACAGCGGCTTGTTTGACGCGATTGAGCAGGCCGTTCGGGTTGATGCCCGCCCCTTCATGGGTATTTG
>JAHRVD010000042.1 GCA_019090845.1 Marinosulfonomonas sp. | reverse complement strand
CCAGCATTCATCCAGCAACGCGGTCGGATTTTCGCTTGTCTCTAACCCGTGCAACACAATCAAGCGATCCGCATGTCCGGTTTCAATAGGCCACATCGTTTCTTCACACAGCACACTGACGTTTTCCATGCCCACGGGCCACGGGGTGACGCCCTGTTGTGCGGGCATCAGGCCAATAATCCGGCGTGCATCGGCAAGAAACGGCCTGAGCAACGGCACTGCAAACCCGAACCCGACAACCGTTTGTCCGCTGACCTCGGGCCAAAAACCATGGACTTTATCACGAATCGCCTTTTGCGCCGCCCGGCCCAGACCAGTGCGGTAATAGAAGTTTCGCAGATCGACCACGTCGAGATGCATTGCGGCCCGGCCCTATTTGAGCAATTCTGTATCCGACCATAACGCAGCGGAGCCGAAACGCCATGCCTCTTGAAATTGTGACCATCCCCTGTCGCACCGACAACTACGCCTTTTTGCTGCATTCCGACGAAACCGGCGAAACGGCTGTGATTGACGCGCCGGACGCCCCCCCAATCCTTGCGGAACTCAAACGTCGGAACTGGCAGCTTAGTGAAATTTGGCTGACCCATCATCACTATGACCATGTGGACGGCACAGCCGAACTAAAGGACGCAACCGGTGCCCGCGTCGTTGGTGCGTCAGCCGATGCAGATCGCCTGCCGCCCCTAAATCTTGCTATGGATGATGCGGGAACATTCCAGTTTGCCGGGTCTGCCGTTCATGTATTTGATGTTTCCGGGCACACAGTGGGGCATATAGCATTTCATGTTCCCGACGTGCCTGCGTTGTTTACCGGTGACAGCCTGATGGCGCTTGGCTGTGGGCGGGTATTTGAAGGAACACCCGAGCAAATGTGGAACAGCCTGTCCAAGCTTGCGGCACTTCCCGGTGACACTATTGTCTGTTCGGGCCACGAATATTCAGCCAACAACGCAAAATTTGCTGCAACAATTGAAAAAGACAACCCGCGGCTGGCGGCGCGCATACAGGCAATCACCGATGCGCGGGCTGCAGATCAGGCCACAGTGCCGACGTTACTGAGCGAAGAAAATGCGACAAATCCCTTTCTGCGCGCAAATTTACCCGCATTGAAGGCTGCAGTGGGCATGCAAAATGCTTCTGATGCTGCGGTATTTGGTGAAATACGCGCACGCAAAGATGCGTTCTGAAGGACTGCCACGATAAAACCGAAAAACCGGCAAGTTTTTGAACACAATGCATCACAGAAAGGAAAAGTGTTCAAATTAGTTCAGAAAACCCTTGAAGAACCGGCAATAAAACCGAACTTTAAGACTATCAGGCCATGGTCGGGGCCGGACATGTGCCATTTTCGACCCAGATCTAAGGAGCTCTCAACGCGTGCCATCATTTTCTAATACCCTTGAGCAGGCAATTCATTCCGCACTGGCGCTGGCAAATGCGCGCCAGCATGAACTTGCCACACTGGAACATCTGCTTTTGTCGCTGATAGATGAACCAGACGCGGCCCAGGTAATGCACGCCTGCGACGTCAATATCGAAGAACTGCGCACAATTCTGCTGGCCTTCCTTGACGATGACCTTTCGACGCTGGTCACAGACGTCGAAGGTTCTGAGGCGGTGCCGACTGCTGCTTTCCAGCGCGTGATCCAACGTGCGGCGATTCACGTCCAGTCATCCGGGCGCACAGAGGTCACAGGCGCCAATGTGCTGGTTGCTATCTTTGCAGAGCGGGAATCAAATGCAGCCTACTTCTTGCTGGAACAGGAAATGACTCGTTATGACGCCGTGAACTATATTGCCCACGGCGTTGCCAAGGATCCGTCCTTTGGCGAAAAGCGGCCGGTTTCCGGCGCGGCGGATATTGAAGCAGAAGTAACAAATGAAGACGGTGCAGAAACCAAAGAATCTGCTCTGGCCAAATATTGCGTAGATTTGAATGCCAAGGCGCGCGAAGGCGATGTTGATCCGCTAATTGGCCGCGAACACGAAGTTGAACGTTGCATTCAGGTTTTGTGCCGGCGGCGCAAAAATAACCCATTGTTGGTGGGCGATCCCGGCGTTGGAAAAACTGCAATTGCTGAAGGCCTTGCGCGTAAAATCGTTACCGGCGACACCCCGGAAGTATTGTCACAAACAACAATTTTCTCGCTCGATCTGGGTGCCTTGCTTGCGGGAACCCGTTACCGCGGCGATTTCGAAGAGCGCCTGAAGGCTGTGGTGAATGAGCTGGAGGCGCATCCTGACGCTGTGCTGTTCATTGACGAAATTCACACCGTCATCGGCGCAGGCGCGACCAGTGGCGGCGCGATGGATGCCTCAAACCTGCTAAAACCTGCGTTGCAGGGCGGCAAGCTGCGTTGTATGGGCTCGACAACCTACAAAGAATTCCGGCAGCATTTCGAAAAAGACCGCGCTCTTTCGCGCCGGTTCCAGAAAATTGATGTGAACGAGCCTTCGGTTGAAGACGCGGTAAAAATTCTTCGTGGCCTAAAGCCCTATTTTGAAGAGCATCACGACATCCGGTACACCTCTGATGCGATCAAGACGGCAGTCGAGCTGTCGGCCCGCTATATTCATGACCGCAAGCTGCCCGACAAAGCGATCGACGTTATCGACGAGGCCGGAGCCGCACAGCATTTGGTGATCGAATCCAAGCGCCGCAAGACCATCGGAACCAAAGAAATTGAAGCGGTCGTGGCCAAAATCGCGCGAATTCCGCCCAAAAACATATCCAAAGACGATGCGGCTGTTTTGAAAGACCTGGAAGTATCGCTCAAGCGCGTGGTCTTTGGGCAGGATAAAGCGATCGAAGCGCTCGGATCCGCTATCAAACTTGCGCGCGCTGGATTGCGTGAGCCGGAAAAACCGATCGGCAACTATCTGTTCGCCGGGCCGACCGGCGTCGGGAAAACCGAAGTCGCCAAACAGCTGGCCGACAATCTGGGCGTTGAATTATTGCGCTTTGATATGTCTGAATACATGGAGAAGCACGCGGTATCACGCCTGATCGGGGCACCCCCGGGCTATGTCGGGTTCGATCAGGGCGGCATGTTGACCGATGGCATCGACCAGCACCCGCATTGTGTATTGCTGCTTGACGAGATCGAGAAAGCACACCCGGACGTTTACAATATCCTGCTGCAAATCATGGATCACGGCAAACTGACCGATCATAATGGCCGTCAGGTTGATTTTCGCAATGTCGTGTTGATTATGACGTCCAACGCCGGGGCCTCTGAACAGGCCAAAGCTGCGATTGGGTTTGGCCGGGACCGGCGCGAAGGCGAAGACACCGCTGCGATTGAACGCACGTTCTCGCCAGAGTTCAGAAACCGTTTGGATGCCGTCATCAGCTTTGCCCCACTTCCCAAAGAGGTCATCCTGCAGGTCGTCGAGAAATTCGTGTTGCAGCTTGAAGCACAGTTGCTGGATCGCAATGTTCAGATTGAACTGACAACTCCTGCGGCCCAATGGCTGGCCGACAAAGGCTATGACGACACCATGGGTGCCCGCCCGCTTGGCCGGGTCATACAGGAACATATCAAGAAGGCGCTTGCAGAAGAATTGCTGTTTGGCAAGTTGACCAAAGGTGGCCTGGTAAAAGTTGGCGTGAAAAACGGCGAACTTGACTTGCGGTTTGAGGAACCTCAGAACGCACGTATCACCAGCAAAAAGAAACCACCGTTGCTGACGGCGGATTGAAACTAACTGGCGTTTGGCTCGTCAACCGGGCGTCGTCCCAAATAAAACCCCCGAACCCGGTTCGGGGGTTTTTTGCACAAACGCAATTGACGACCGCCCGCAGGCAATTCGGGGCTTATCTTTCAGTCAGTTTCAGCTCGATGCGTCGGTTGCGCGCAAAAGCTTCCGGGCTGTCGCCCTCGGCCACGGGCCGGAACTCGCCAAAGCCAGTTGCAGCCAGCCGTTCGGGCGCAAACCCAAGCTCATTTGTCATATAACGAACCACCGCCAATGCACGCGCCTGCGACAATTCCCAATTGTCACGATACCGCCCAGTGCCCGCCAAAGGCGTTGCATCCGTGTGCCCGTCAACACGGATAATCCAGTCAATTTCCGGTGGAATAGCGTCAGAGACTTCTTCCAGAATGCCCGCGACACGTTCAATTTGCACCCGGCCTTCGCTTGCCAGATCGGCCGAAGCCGGTTCAAACAGAACCTCAGACGAGAACACAAACCGGTCGCCAACAATTTTGACTCCCTCGCGATCACCCAGCACTTCGCGCAGTTGCCCGAAAAACTCGGACCGATAACGTGCAAGCTGTTTGGCCTCTGCTTCCAGCCGCTTGCGCTCGGCCTCTTCCTGGGCAAGTTGGCGTATTGCATCCTGTTCCAGAAGGACCCGTGCCGCTGTCTCCAGATCTGCCCGTCGACGCTCTTCACTAGCGACTTGCGCCAGCGCCGCATTCAACTGCGAACCCAGATTTGTTAGCTCTATCTTTGAATTGCGGTCATTTTCAGCGGCAACATTAAGCAACTCCTGCAATGATCCCAACTGCCCGCGCAACTGGGCAACCTGTTCATTCAGCAACGCCAGTTTGCGCAGACCTTCGGCCGATTGCGCCTCTTCCTTGGCCAGCGCATCATTTGCCGTCGCCAAAAGGATGTCGCGCTGCTCGGATTTTGACAATTGCGTCTGCACCTGCCGTTCCGCCGCCACCCGGGCGGCCAGCGCGGCCATCAGCTGATCGCGCAATTTGTCGTCATTTCCGGCGCCGGCCCGTAGCGCCGATGCCTCTGCTGCGACTATTGCCAAGCTGGCTTCTGTATCGGCCAACCGTGTCTTCAAGTCGTCCCGGTCCAACAGCGCCGCTGCCAGCTGAATTTTCAGTTCTTCCTCTTCGGAAAGTTTGGCACTTAACGCATCTTCTGTTCTGGCCACCAGAACGTTCAGTTCGCCTTTGTCCAAAAGTGCCGCCGCAAGCTGGGTATTCAGATCCACATTGGCCGCGTTTGCCGCTGCCAGCGCGCTTTTGGTATCAGCAACCTGTTTGCCAAGCTCACCCTTTTCCAGAAGCGTTGCAGCCAATCTGGCACCAAGATCGTCTTCTGCCGCATTTGCTGCCGCCAGCGCATTTTCTGTGTTGGCAATCTGGGCATCCAAGTTTCCCATGCTCAGCAACGCTGCTGCCAATTTGGAATTTAGATCCTTTTCGATCGCATTTGCTGCTGCCAAAAGTGTGAGCGTGTCTTCGGCCGCTTTGCGTCGCTCTTCCAGCGCCAAAGTCATCGCCGTTAGCTCATCATCGGCATTTTTCAAACGCTCACGCAATAATTCCGCAGCGGCGGCCTCGGCTAGCTTTGTGGCTTCGGCATCGCTTAACGCTCCTTGAGAATTTTCCAGACGTGCCCTCAATGCTGCGGCGGCAGTTGCTTGTGCAAGACTGGCAATTTCCTTTTCGTTCAGCGCCTCTTGTGAATTCGCCAGCCGGGCCCGCAACGCTGCCACCACATCCGCTTGTGCCAGTCTCGCCGCTTCTTGTTCGGACAGCTCTGCCTGAGCTTTGCCTAACTGACCGCTTAAGCTATCAGATGCAGCAAGTGCCGCCAGTCGGGCGTTTTCCTCTTTACTCAGGGCTGTTTGGGCAGATTCAAGGCGTGCCCTCAGGGCTTCGGTCCTTGCGAGTTCTGCCAGTTTTGCCGTCTCCTGATCGGAGAGCTTGGTTTGGGCATCCGAAAGCTGACCACTCAACGCATCAGCCGCCGCAAGGGCCGCCAACAATGCAATGTTTTCATTTTTCAGATCCCGTTGGGATACTGCCAAGCGGTCTTCCAATCCTTTTGCTTGCCCCTGACTATCCTGTAATTGAGCCAGAACATCGACAAGCGTGGCCTCGCGCTTGGAAACCTGGGACTGCAAATCAGCCACCAATGCCGACAAAGCCTCGCGCCGGGCAGCCGCCAGTCGGGCAACTTCAACCTGCGCATCAATTTCATCCCTTGCCCCGGCAAGGGCAATTTGCAGCGCTTCCTGCTCCGAGATTAACCGGGCCTGACTGTCTTCCAAGTCAGCCAAACTGGCAGCAAGCACCGCCCCTTCTGAGCGCGCAGAATCGCGTTGGGACAATAAGCTGGCAACTTGGGTCTCAAACGAAGTTATCTGAGCGTTCTGTGCTGCAAGCTGGTCCGATTGAGTGGCAGTCTGCAACCTCAGGCTGGCAATCAAAGCGTTCTGTTGCGTGGCTTGTGTGCGGGCTCGATCAAGCGTGGCCCCTAACGTTCCTACTTGCCCTTCCAGTTGAAAGGATCGCTGCTGTTCCAGCCCCAACGCCTGCGCCAGTGCGGTAACTTCGCCAGCCAGTGCATCAAGTTCGGTTTCCTGACCCGATATGGTTTCGCGCAGCATAAACTGCACGATCATGAATATCGTCAAAACAAACATGATAACCAGCAAAAGCGCCGTCATCGCATCGACAAAACCGGGCCAGATGCTGCTTGACACCCGTTGCGAGGATCGGCGTGTCAGCGCCATCGCTTAACCCCTTGCGCCATCGCCGTCGGCGACTTCGCTTATCAGGGCACGGACCGATTTGTTTACTGCCGAAAGATCACTGCGCAGATCTGCTAGGCTTTCTTGCCGCCCAGCAGCCATTTCTTCAAGGATGCGCAATAGTTGCACATCGATTGATCGCAACCGCATCCGACTTTCGGCATCGACATGTGCGCCGCCACTTTCTTCACCGCTTTCTGTCATAACGGCCAGCATCTGTTCCTGACCAAGCGCGATGCGTTCAAGAACGGCAGTATCGCTGCCCGGCTGCATCCGCTGGACCAACGCGTCCACCGCATCGGCCAGTTTCCCAAGGCGTTCATCAACAATGGATCGGCTGACATCCGATTGAACAAACAGGTCCTGCAAAGCATCCATTTGCGCTGAAAAATGGGATGCCATTGCCGCCGCACCACCATCCCCGGCACCATCGCTGTCACCGTCACCGTCGCCACTGGAAAACCCTAACCGGGTTATCGTTGACAGCCATTCTTCCAATTCCCGGTAAAACCGATTTTGCCCATGGCTGGCAAACAATTCCAGCAAACCAACGACCAAAGACCCTGCAAGACCCAAAAGTGATGATGCAAATGCAATGCCCATGCCGCCAAGCTGCGCCTCAAGCCCGGTCATCAGGCGCGAAAAAATCTCGACAGAGTCTTCGCCCTCTTGGGGGGCAAGCGAACGGATCGTGTCCACCACTGCCGGAACAGTTGTCGCAAGGCCGTAGAATGTGCCCAGCAGCCCCAGAAAGATCAGTAAATTCACGATATAGCGCGTGATGTCGCGCGCTTCGTCAATTCGGGTTGCAACAGAATCCAGTATCGACCGAGCCGATGAAGATCCGATCTGCATTCGCGCACCGCGTGTGCGCAGTAACGCCGCCAGCGGCGCCAGAAGGCGCGGCGCTTTGATCATCGCATGGCCCGGACGATCGCCCGCAAAGCCCTCGATCCAGCCGACGGAATTGACAAGCTGAAGGACCTGCCAAAAACAGGCCAAGACGCCGATCACAAAAACAAAAAGGATAAAACCGTTCAGAAACGGGTTGGCCAGGAACATCGGCGCAACCTGCGGGTAGGCAACATAGGCACCAAAACCCACCAGCGCCAGACAGATCACCATAATGGCGCCCTGACGGAACGGTTGGGTGAAAAAAGGCTCGGCCTCGCGATCTGGTTTGTCCATTTGGACGGGTCCTGACGCTGTTTTGTTT
>JAHRVD010000041.1 GCA_019090845.1 Marinosulfonomonas sp. | reverse complement strand
TACGGCATGTCCTTTTTGAAAGACGTCGCGATATTTTCGGTTTTTCGCCGCACGGCGGAACATCCGATCTATCGCATCGAAAAGCGCCCGAAATTCCGCAACAAACAAGGGATGTATTCGGTGGTGGCGATGGATGGGCGCATATTGAAACGCGGCCATGAGCTGAAAACGGTGCTGAGCGTTCTGGAGCGTAAACTGATCCGGGCCGTGAATTAAAGCCGTCTGCGGGAAGTAACCTCACCTTCGCCCTGTGCAATAATCCGTTCGATTGCTTTATCAACCGGCTCATAGCTAACGGCCATAGAACCAGCATTGGCATGAATAATCGTGTGTGCATCGACAGCGATTGCCTCATGACCTTTCCAAAAGAACAGATCGCCGCGCTGAACCGGCGCCGTGCTGTCCAGCAACTCGCCCAAAGACGCCTCTTGCATATCGCTGTCCGCCGGGCAGGCGATATCACAGGCCAGCATGGCGCTTTGAACAAGACCAGAGCAGTCGATGCCGCGATGGCTGTTGCCGCCCCACAGATAAGGCGTGCCAAAGAACTGCTGCGCCACCGTTACCGGATCGCGCAGCGGTGCGGTGATCGGACGAATATGATCGCGCCAGATAAAATACCCGTCGTGGGTTTCGCTGTAACTTCCATGACCGCTGACAATTCGCAGCCGCGATCCAAAGGAAATATCGTTGATCACGGCCCCCTTAAGACCCGGTTTTTCAAAAAGATGTGCCGAGCGAGCAGAGACGAAATGGGTCGCCTGCACCGCCTCGCTTAAATGGGAAAAAGAAACATATCCGACATAGCCGTCCCGGTCCGACTGGACGAAAGCCATCCCGTCGCGAACCTCAAAAATAGTAAGCGTTTGACCAAACAGCAATTGCCGGGCGCGCCCCTGTTGTCCCGGTTCAGCGCGCAGATCCGCAACGGCAACGCAGATTTGCGCAGCGTCGCCTTTGACAAAAGTTGCCGCATCGACTTGCCCTTGCAAATGCACCGCAGCCACACGCCCGTTGGCCGGTATTAATCGAGCATCTGTCATATCCCAAGCAATTCCGGCAGCGCATCAAGCAAGGCCCTTGTGCCCTGACCAACGCCACCCTTGGGGCGGGCAGGCGCGGCCGTTGGCTGCCAGCCATACATATCAAAATGCATATACCGGGGCGAGTCTGTCACGAAGCGCCGCAGGAATAATGCAGCTGTGATTGATCCCGCAAAAGCACCTTTTGGCGCATTGTCCAGATCGGCGATGCCGGGTTCAATCATCGTTTCATAAGGGTCCCAGAACGGCAATTGCCAGACCGGGTCGCGCACCCGCTGGGCCGCCGATATCACTGTAGCAGCGTCGTCTTGTTCGGTCGCATAAAATGGCACCATATCGGGGCCAACAGCGACGCGCGCAGCGCCCGTCAGCGTCGCCATCGACAAGATCAGATCGGGCTTTTCTTCATCGGCCAGCGCCAGCGCATCTGCCAGAACCAACCGCCCCTCTGCGTCGGTGTTGTTGATTTCCACCGTCAGACCTTTGCGCGAGGTCAAAATGTCGCCTGGGCGAAACGCGCAGCCGTCAATAGCATTTTCGACTGCCGGGATCAGAACCCGCAGCTGGATCGGTATATCCAAAGACATTATCATCCGCGCCAGCCCAAGCACCGCCGCACTGCCGCCCATGTCTTTTTTCATCAACCCCATAGAGGCACCCGGCTTGATGTTCAGCCCGCCGGTATCAAAGCAAACGCCTTTGCCCACCAACGTCAAACGCGGTCCAGAAGTGCCCCAAGTCATGTCGATCAGCCGCGGTGCACGATCGGACGCACGCCCAACCGCGTGAATCATCGGAAGGTTTTCAGCAATCAAATCTTCGCCTGTCACGGTCCGGGCGGTTGCGCCAAAATCTGCCGCCAAAGTCCGTGCGCTGGCTTCCAATTCCGCCGGGCCCATGTCTGATGCAGGCGTGTTGATTAGATCGCGGATCAAAGCCTCGCCTGCTGCGATTGCTTCCAGCCGTTTTACATCGACACCCGCCGGGGGTTTCAACTGGGCTTTGGGGCGGGGCGCCGTGGCATAACGATCAAACCGATAGCCTGCCAATAGCCAACCGAGCGCGGCTTCTGCCAGTTCATCGGCGTCAAGTTGGTCGGTTGTCAGATCATAGGTTCCGTCAGGTAGCTTTCCACGTGCCGCAGAAATGACGAACCTGTGACGACTGGCTGTTTGTTTGTCACCAAGCCCAACAGCGGCCAGCGCAACCTGACCATCCGCCTGCGGAAGGGCGAGCACTTCACCTGCAGCGGCTTTGAACCCGGCAGCTTGTGCCCAACTGCGTTGAGCATCATTCAAACCCGCCAGCCATGCGTCCAGATCGGCCTTTCTGAGCGGAATCAACGGAACTCCGGGTTTTTTACTGTCGGAAAAAGTTAAACTCATGCGTCGGTCCTGTTTGCTAGCTGAACCCAGCCTAGTGACAACACTACTGACCGCAAGTGCTAGACCGATAAATCCTCCAGATCCCAAACCTGCATCAGCGATATTTCACCTATGCGTGTCAGTCGGGCGACAACAGCAGCAAGTGCTGTGGAATCATCTATGGTCGCCAGTTCAATCACATGATTGGCGACCAGCGACAGGCTGGCCATTCCGATGTGATCCGAGACATCCGCAACCTTTCCCGCGGCTGCGCGCATTTCATTTGTATTGCTGCGCAAGAACGATCTGTGCGCCTTTGCTAGTTGAACAGCCAGTTCTTCCATCGCGCGCGACATCAGTTTGTCAGCCCCGGCAGGCCCAAGCCTGCTGGCCAGTTCTGCCATTCGGTTTCTGTCAATTTCTGCCACTTCGCCATATGCTGGTCTGACTATCACGATCGCTTACCCCAATTTTTTCATCCCACCGGCGCGGACAGTCGTTCAACAGGCTCAAGAAAAGGTTGAAGTGGTTTAGCGAAATCGCTCGAATTGCGATAAAATACGCCGTAAACAGTCAGACAGGCTGAAATCAGGAACCGACTAGCATTATGGAACTTACCAAGCATCTGCCAGCTTATCTGGTCCAGCGGTATCACGGCTGGAAAGCAACGACCTATAGCGAAAACAAGGCCTGGTATCGGCGTCTGGCAGACGACGGTCAGCATCCCCGCGCGATGGTTATTTCATGCTGCGACAGCCGGGTGCATGTAACTTCGATTTTCGGGGCAGATCAGGGCGAATTCTTTATTCATCGAAACATTGCCAATCTGGTGCCACCATATGAACCTGATGGGGATCACCACGGCACCTCCGCAGCTGTTGAATACGCAGTAACGGCATTGAAAGTGGCGCACATCATTGTGCTGGGCCACTCAAACTGCGGCGGTGTCCAGGGGTGCCACGACATGTGCTCGGGCAAGGCGCCCGAACTTGATGCGACCACAAGTTT
>JAHRVD010000040.1 GCA_019090845.1 Marinosulfonomonas sp. | reverse complement strand
TTCACGGACATACGGTTGGTATTATCGGCAACAATGGCGCGCTGTTTTCGGAAAGCTCGCTGAAGGGCGCGCAGTTCGTGTCGTTGTGCGATCAGCGCAATATCCCGATCCTGTTTTTGCACAATATCACCGGCTTTATGGTTGGCACCGAGGCCGAGCGCGGCGGTATCGCCAAAAACAGCGCCAAGCTGGTCTATGCGATGTCGGTGGCTAAGGTGCCGAAAATTTCAGTGATCATTGGTGGGTCTTATGGTGCGGGCAATTATGGTATGTGCGGGCGTGGATTTGGTCCACGCTTCCTGTTTGCATGGCCAACCGCGCAGCTGGCAACGATGTCGGCAGATATTGCATCCAACGTGATGATGGAACTGCGACGCCAGAAAGGCGGCGCCGGGATGGAGGCCGATCTGGAACGCATCGAGGCAGAGGTTCGCGCGCAATACGGCGAGCAGTCGGACCCTTATTACGCAACTTCGCGCCTGTGGGATGATGGGTTGATCGAGCCTGCCAAGACCCGCGATATTCTGGGCCTTTGCCTGTCACTGGTCACCAGCGTTCCCGAACAAACCCGTCACACCCCCGTATTCAGAATGTGAGACAGACTATGAGCTATGAAACACTTGATGTGCAGATCGACGCCCGCGGCGTTGCAACGCTGATGATGAACCGCCCCGACAAGCATAACGCGCTTGATGCGGCGATGATTTCCGAGCTGGAGCAGGCGGCGGGCGAACTGGGCAATAACGATGCGGTGCGGATCGTTGTGCTGACGGGGGCTGGTAAAAGCTTTTGCGCGGGGGGCGATTTTAACTGGTTTGCGTCCAACGTCGACAAGACGCGCGAACAAAGGATCGCCCAAAGCGGCACCTTGGCCACGATGCTAAAAGCGCTCAACGAGATGCCAAAACCGTTGATTGGGCGGATAAACGGGCCAGCCTATGGCGGTGGTGTGGGCATGGTTGCGGTCTGTGATTATACAATCGGCGCAGCGCATTCCAAGTTCGGCCTGACCGAGGTGCGGCTGGGTCTGCTGCCGGCCAATATTTCGCCCTATGTGGTCAAGCGGATCGGTGCTGCTGCTTCGCGCGAAACGATGCTGTCAGGTGCGTTGTTTAACGCCGAGCGGGCCGAAAAAATCGGCCTGCTGACCGAGGTTGCCGATGATCTGGACGCGGCCGTTGATGCGGTCATAAGCGCCCATCTTGAGGCCGCCCCGGGTGCGGTCGCTGCAACCAAACAGTTGATCGCATATGTCGACAGCCACGACCTAGACGATAACATGGTCTATACCGCCAACAGTCTGGCAGACGCATGGGAAACCGACGAAGGGCGCGAAGGCATCGCCAGTTTCCTTGAAAAACGCAAACCAAGCTGGCGTCAAAAGTGAGCTTTTCTCGCGTCCTTATCGCCAACCGGGGCGAAATTGCCCGACGTATTCAGGCGTCCTGCCGTAGGCTGGGGCTGGAAACTGTCGCTGTGTTTTCCGAGGCCGACCGCGACGCCCTTTTCGTCGCAGAGGCCGATTTCGCAGTCTGCATAGGCCCTGCGACCCCGTCCGAAAGCTATCTGAAAATAGAGGCTGTTCTGGCGGCGGCGCATGCCACCAACGCAGGCGCGATCCATCCGGGATACGGTTTCCTGTCCGAAAACCCGGAATTTGCCCACGCGGTTGAGGCGGCAGGTCTGACCTATGTTGGCCCGACGCCGGATGCGATTTCGACCATGGGGTCCAAAATTACTGCCAAGGCCGCCGCCGAAGATGCCGGTGTGCCGACATTGCCGGGCTATCGCGGTGAGGATCAATCTGACAGTGCCCTATTAGAAGCTGCCGAAAAACTCGGTGTCCCGTTTCTGGTCAAGGCCAGTGCTGGTGGCGGCGGGCGTGGAATGCGGCTGGTGACGGATATGGACGATGCCGCACAGGCGATCGCATCTGCACGCACCGAGGCCAAGGGTGCTTTTGGCGATGACACGGTTTTTCTGGAACGCTATCTGGCCCGTGCGCGCCATATCGAAGTGCAGGTTCTGGGCGACACCCACGGCAATCATTTGCATCTGTGGGACCGCGACTGTTCGCTGCAACGCAACCACCAGAAACTGATCGAGGAAGCACCCGCACCCAATCTGCCTGACGCCCCGCGTCAGGTGATGCTGGATGCGGCAGTCGGCCTTGCGCGCGCGATCAATTACCGCTCGGCCGGAACGGTTGAATACCTTTATGACCCGGCCGATCATGCGGTCTATTTCCTTGAAATGAACACCCGCATTCAGGTCGAACATCCAGTGACCGAGGCGATCACCGGCATTGATCTGATTGATTGGCAGTTGCGCATCGCCCAAGGCGCCGCCCTGAGCATGACGCAGGATCAAATCCCTTGCACGGGTCATGCAATCGAGGTGCGCGTTTCGGCTGAAAACCCGGCCGAGGGGTTCTTGCCCCAAACCGGAACGCTGTCGCTTTGGCAACCACCCCAAGGCCCCGGCCTGCGTCTGGATAGCGGAGTCGGGCAGGGCAGCGAAGTTTCCCATCACTACGATTCAATGATCGCAAAACTGATCGCCCACGCGCCCGACCGGCAAAGCGCCATTCAGCGGGCAGTAAAGGGGATCGACGATTTTGCTACGGGCGGCGTTGGTCTGAACCTGACGTATCAGCGCGCGCTTTTGTGTCATCCAGATTTTGGTGCCGTTACCCATTTCACCAGCGGGCTGGACGCAATGTTTCCCGGCGGTTGGGCCGCTCCGGTTGCCGATCCGACGACGCGCGCGCTGGCCGTCTTGGCGCTGCATCTTTATCTGTCACAAACCGGACAGGGCGCAGGCCCTTGGCAGTCATTGGGCGCTTGGCGGCTGACGGACAAAGGGTCTGCAAGCTATTGGGATGACGCGGGCGGCAAGGTTTTTGTCGCTGGTCAGGGGCCAGATTTCGCAATCACTGACGGTGATGCGGACGCGATTGTTATTCAAACTGCAGGCCTTCAGGGTCCGCGCCTTAGCGTCACGCTAAATGATGCGCCGGTCCAGCGCTTGGTTCATTTTGAGCGTCGGGGTGGGCAGTGGTGTGTCTATGTAAACCTGTCTCTTATACACATCTGACGCTGCCGACGAACTC
>JAHRVD010000039.1 GCA_019090845.1 Marinosulfonomonas sp. | reverse complement strand
TTCATCAACGCGACAGGTTCGCAGGCACGTCACAGGGTGGCGACGAGCCGGTGTTTGCCAACAGCAACCTGCGCCCCGGTGACATCGACACGCTGCATTGTTACGACGGATTTGCGCCTCAGGTGCTTTGGACATTGGAACGGTTCGGGTTCGCCCCGGTTGGGCAAGCGCTTGACTGGATTCAAGGCGGGCGCATCGGTCCGGGCGGCGAACTGCCCCTTAACACCAGCGGCGGGCACCTGTCTGAGGGTCATTCCAATGGTTGGGGGCAAACAGTCGAGATCGTGCGCCAATTGCGCGGCACCGCAGGTGCTCGGCAGGTTCCAAACTGCCGCAATGCGCTTTGGGCGACTACATTTGGGGACGCGATCCTTTATGAAAACTGATCACACAACCCAGACGCTAAGTACTGTTGATTTCCCCGGCAAATTCAGCAGCCAAACTGTGGCCCCTTATATCGCCCCGGACTGCGAGGTTCATTACGAAGCGCTTAAAAGCGGCAAACTACTGTTGCCTCACTGCGCCCAATGTCACCGCACCGGGCCACCCAGCGGCGGCTGCTGCCCGTGGTGCGGCGGCGACGAACGATCATGGCAACCGGCCCAATCCGCGCCGGTCATCCACAGTTGGGTGCGCTATCATCGGGCTTATCTGCCTGAATTCAATAACTTGGTTCCCTACGAGGTCATTGCCGCCCGGTTCGGCGACGGCCCGGTGCTGTTTGGCCGCTGGCTGGCGAACGATGTAACACCGGTCATTGGCACCGAAATCCGCCCGGTGATTGAACGCTGGGCTGATGGGTTTTGCGGTGTGGCCTTTTCAGAAAAGGACGCAAACCTATGAAAGCCGCCGTTCTACCCCATACCGGCCCGCCGGATGTATTTCAGATATCGGACGTGCCAGTGCCCGAATGCGGCCCCGGCGACGTGCTGGTCGAGGTCATGGCCAGCGGTGTAAGTTCTCGTGACATAGCCGAGCGTAACGGCACCTACAGGCGCGACGTGGTGTTGCCGCTGATCATCGGGCTTGAGATTGCCGGTGTCGTGCGCGCGACCGGGGATCAGGTAACATCGCTTGCAATTGGTGACCACATTGCCACCAAGGCGTTTTCAAGCTGCGGCACCTGCCGGTATTGCCGCACCGGTCGCGAAACAACTTGCCTAACACGCCAACCGGTACGTGGCGGCTATGGCCAGTTCACAGCACTACCCGAAGATGCCTGTGTGAAAATACCCAAAAGCATTCCCTTTGAAGCCGCCTGTTCCTTGGGGCCGGCTGCCGGTGTGGCGATGAATGCGGTGCGTGATACGGCCCGCGTGGTCATGGGCGAAACCGTTCTGGTTTCAGGGGCCAGCAGCGGCGTTGGTCTATTTTCAGTGCAACTGGCCGCCCTGGCAGGCGCGCGCGTGATTGCCCTAAGCCGCGACCCAACCAAAGTAGATTTCCTGCGCGACCTTGGCGCACATGAAATTGTGTTGATCGGGAAAGACGGAAAATTCGCCCAACAGGTTCTGGCCCACACCGACGGCGAAGGTGTCGATGTGGTCATTGATAACGTCGGCAGCGCGGTATTCTGGGAGTGTTTCCAAAGCCTTGCCCTGCACGGCCGCTATGGGGTGGTGGGCGAAGTCGTTGGTAAACGGATCCAAGTCAATCTGGCACGCATTTTCTTTAAGCGGGCGCAATTGCTGGGCGTGGGCAGCGTCAGCCGGGTGCAGCTTGCGGATGTGGCCGCGCTTTGCGCAGAGGGAAAGTTACACGCACGAATTGACAGTGTTTTGCCGCTCGAACAGGTGGCACAGGCGCATCGGCGGGTTGAAATGGGTCTCGCGTCTGGTCGCGTGATCTTATCACACAATAGTGAATTGGATTTAGGCAAGGCCTGATCAGGTCACCCTATTAAAGGAGGAAATCATGTCAAATGAACAAACCCAATCCGGGGACCGGGTTCAGATCACAAATGAACAACGCGAACGATTGCGAGAGATCTGGATAAACAGCCGCGACGCCCTGCAGCAAGTGGTTACTGACCTCAAGATTACTCAGGACGAGCTGAACTTTGCCGGCCGCTATTTCAACCGGCTGGGCAAATCTGACATGTTTCCCAGTCTGCTAGCCGTCGGGTTGGCAATGACCAGTCTGCGCGCCACCGAAGGCAACGAAGGCGGCACACCGCCCAACCTTGAGGGGCCGTTCCATATAAAGAGCGCGCCAAAGCGCGAGAACGGACAGTTATGGGAAAAACAGCCCGGACCGGATGCCCGGTTCCTGACCTTGACCGGAACAGTGCGCGATGTCCAATCAGGTGCACCGCTGGAAGGGGTAGAACTGGATTTCTGGCACGCCGATGAAGACGGCGGATACGACAACACCGGGTTTAACCTGCGCGGCCGGATATTTTCCGATGAAGACGGCCAATATACCCTGAACACCATTGTGCCCAAGGATTACGCCGAACATGACCACGACCCGATTGGCGAATTTTTTCAGGCCCTTGAGCAGCATAACCGGCGCGCGGCCCATATTCACCTTAAGGCAAACAAACCTGGGTTCGTGCCATTGACCACCCAGCTTTACATGCCTGATGGCGCCTATCTGCACGATGACTACGTCGAGGGTGCAGTTATCCCCGAACTGACGCTCAATTTCGACCAGATTAGCAAAGACGGGCGTAACATCAGTGCCAAATTCGACATCGCCATAACATCGGCCCCCACATGAGCGGCGGCGCAGAACAATCCTCGGCATTCGACGCAGAACTGCGAAAAGGTCGCTGCATCGCTGCACCGGGGGTTTACGACCCTTATAGCGCCCTGTGCTGTGAGCAGCTTGGGTTTAACGCGCTTTATCTGGGCGGAAATGCGATGGGGCTGCACCTTGGCGTTGGCCAACCGTTTGTGACTCTAACCGAAACCACAGAAATTTTGCAGCGAATTCGCCGACTGGTTTCCACACCTCTTATCGTTGACGCCGGGGCCGGGTTTGGGGATGCGGCCCATGCTGCGCTGGCTATGCGCACGCTAAGTGCCGCAGGGGCCGCGGCGATACATGTAGATGATCAGATTTACCCCAAGCGTGCGCATTACCACCGCGGCAAAGGGCGGTTGAGCGAAGCAGACGTCGTCTGTGGCAAACTGCGTGCCATGCAGCAATCCGGTTGCGGCGGCGACACCACGCTAATCATTCGCACCGACGCCTTGCGGGTCACCGGATCTGTGGAAAAAACGATATCACGATGTGAGAAGTATCTGGAGGTTGCCAAGGGTGCGGCCCTGATGGTTCTGGATCTGGGGCCGGACCAGATATCGCAATTCCGCGCTGCATTTCCGTCCACTCCGCTGATCTGGATCGGAGGCATCGCCGAGCCAGTTCCAAACCTGACCGAGCTTGATGCTGCAGGTTTTGCACTTGCCCTGTATCCGTTCAACACAATTGGCGCGGCTGCTTTGGCGATACACACCACATGGAGTGGATTCAACACCTCTGGACGCCCGGCCCCTTTCGCTCAGCCCGACAACAATATCCTGTCCCAAACCCTTGAAACTATTGGATTGCGCAAGGCGATTGGCATTGAAGAAACGACCACCGAAGCCGGGGAATAGTTTTGAATGGAATTGCCGATGACAACGCCAGATAACAAGTTTTCTTACCCTGTGCAGCGCACTTTAGGCGGCGTTCTGCAAGAGATGGCCGACAGAAATGGGCATCGCCCGGTAATTTTTCATTTTGACGAATGCCTGACTTACAGCGATCTGAACGAGCGTTCCAAACAAATTGCACGCTCGCTTTTGGCGCTTGGTCTTGGCCGGGGCGATCGCCTTGGCGTGCTGATGGGAAATGAGCCTGACTGGGTCGCTATCTGTTTCGCAGCGGCGTCCATTGGCGTCACGCTGATCCCGGTCAACACATGGTATAAGCGGTCTGAAATTGATTGGGTTTTGCGCAATATGGGCCTGTCGGCGCTGATTTTCACGCCCAGATTCCTGAAGCAGGATTTTGCCGCGATATTGCAGGACCTGATCCCGGAATTAAGGGATGGTCTGCCGGGCAACCTGTCTCTGGTGCGCTATCCTGGCCTGCAACATGTAATCAGCCACTCAACGGCAGTCCCCGGTAGTTTTGGCTGGCAGGAATTCCTGAAACTGGGGCAAGATGTTGCGCCAAGCAAGCATGACGAAGCCATCAAGATGGTTTCACCCGAGGATATCGCTCTTGTGCTTCAGACCTCCGGCAGCACCGCGGCCCCCAAAGGCGTGATGCTGAACCACCAGGGGCTGATCGAGAACAGTTTTGGAATGGGTAAGCGCCGCGATATTGTCGAGGAAGATCGCGTCTGGATCGGCTCCCCTTTGTTCTATGGCCTTGCTTCTGCCAACGCCTTGCCGGTGGCGCTGACCCACGGCGCGTCGATTGTCCTGCAAGACAGCTTTGATCCCGGTGTGGCGATTCAGGAAATCGCCCGAACACAAGCAAACGTTTATTACGGCACCGGAAACATGACCCGCGCGATCCTTGATCATTCGGACTTTTCAATCAAAAAGATTGGTAGCCTTAAAAAAGGTAACGCGGGAATATCGTCTTATTACAAGCATATGACGATGGTCGAAATGGGTGTTTCACGCGCCTCGTCGGTTTATGGAATGACCGAGTGTTACGGCAACGTTACTGTTAGCCAAGCTGATGACCCGATTGACGTAAAAATCAACACTTGCGGCACGGTTCTGCCGGGGATGGAAATTCAGATCGTAAATCCGGATACCAGAAAACCGGTCGCACCGGGCGAAGTGGGGCTGGTTCTGATCCGCGGCTACACGTCGCCGGGATATCTTGACAACCCGGCGGAAACCAAACGCGCGATGGGACCGGACGGCTGGTTGAATACCGGCGATCTGGGGTCTTTTGATGCCCAGAACCGTTTTCTTTTTCATGCACGCCAAAAGGACGTTTTGAAGGTCGGCGGTATTAACGTGTCACCCCAGGACGTGGAAACCTTGCTCGGTCAGCACCCAAGTATCAATGAGGCCCATGTTATCGGCGTGCCGGACGACACGCTGGGGGAATGCATCGTGGCTTTCGTCAGTCTGAGCGCCCCGGTATCTGCCGATCAGGTGAAATTATTTGTCAAATCCCGGGCTGCCTCTTTCAAGGCACCTCATCATGTGATTGTCAGAACGACGACAGAATTTCCAAGGCTGGCGAGTGGCAAGATCGCAAAACATAAATTAAAAGAACAGGCCCTTCGTGAATTGACGGGTCAGGCCTAGTGGATTGAATCCGACAATCGGACTCTTGGTTTCTGGCTACGATATCGATCGGATCAGCCCGCCGGCGGAAAGAAGCATTTCGGTGGCTTTGTCACACTAAAATTGGCAGACCAGATACGTCGACGCTGTCCAAGATCAAGCAACCACAAAGCTTTGTCACGGCAACTTAAATGTGCCATGAAATTCTGGGGTTCCAGCAACTACACTGCTAAGGTTTCGCGCCATTCGGCATACGCCACAACGCGCTTGACGAAGAGTTCGGTGAGAGATCAGATGTCGTTGTTAGTTAAAAATGGTTGTAGACGGTGTCGTGAACGGACAGAAAAAGCTGCATCGAGCCGGGCGATTTGAACCGTCCCATTCGGCGCTCTCGTCGGCGCTTCGGTTTATGCGAATCCTCTGCCTGATTGACAGCATTGAAGGTGTCCAGGATCACGCCACACGCTGGCTCTGGACTTACAACAATC
>JAHRVD010000038.1 GCA_019090845.1 Marinosulfonomonas sp. | reverse complement strand
GAGGTTTTCGGTTGGCGCGAAACCATGTGGGCGCTTGCACTGGCCGCGCTTTTGGTTGCGGCTGCGCTGCTAATATTCTTGCGCGACCCACCACGTGAAGAAGGCGAGGCACAGGAAACCGGCAACTTGCTTAGTCTGCTGGCCAATCGCCACCTGTTGCTGATTATCCCGCTGATGATTGTGCTTTACGCTCCGACCGCGGCAATTCGCGGGCTATGGGCGGGGCCATATTTCGGAAATGTATTTGGTCTGGATCAGATTGGCATTGGCCGGGTGACGTTGATGATGGGGATCGCGATGGCGCTTGGTAGTTTTGCCTATGGTCCGGCAGAGCGCTTAATCGGTTCAAAAAAGAAGGTCATTATGGCCGGTAACCTGATCAGCGCATTTTTGTGCCTTGCTCTTTGGGCTTTCCCGTCGACCGGTTGGCTGATTTCTGCAATTCTGATCACTGCGATTGGGTTTTTTGGTGCATCCTTTCCGGCATTGATGGCACATGGTCAGTTGTTCATGCCACGCCACCTGACCGGGCGGGGCATGACAATGCTGAACATGTTTGGCATCGGTGGGGTTGGATTGATGCAGTTGACCACCAGTGCTCTGGCGCGCGCCGCTGGCCCGGAAGTCAATGTAACGCCAGAATTTTTCGGCAACCTGTTCCTGCTATTTGCCGTTAGTGTTCTTGTCGGCTGCGCGATCTATGCTTTCAGCACCGAGAACTAAATTATCGCCAAGTCTGATGACCAAAGGTTTTTTGGGCTGCCTTCCCGGATTTTCGCGGGCCTTGCACAAACCGCCGGTTTCGGCCAAGCCTTGGTAAAACCGGGGGATGGAATGGCCGCAGGATTTCTTACAACACATGTTCTGGATACCGCGCGCGGCCTGCCCGCAAGCGGCATGAACATAGAGCTATACAATCTGGATAACGGGCGCGAACTGATCCGCACCATGCGAACAAACAGCGACGGCCGGACAGACAGCCCAATCCTTCCTGCCGGTGAATTTTCCACTGGTTCCTACGAGTTGGTGTTTTACGCAGGTGCCTATCTGGACGCTACAGGCGCGCCAGCCGAAAGCCCGCGATTTCTGGATGAAATTCCGATCCGTTTTGGCATTAGCGACCCTGAAAGCCACTATCATGTTCCGTTGCTGATCTCGCCATTCGGATATTCAACATACAGGGGTAGCTAACATGTATGACATGATTGCAATGTGGGAATGGCTGGAATTTGCTGTTCGGTGGCTGCACGTTATTACGGGTATCGCGTGGATTGGATCATCGTTCTATTTCATCGCGCTAGACCTTGGTCTGCACCGGGATCGCAACCTGAAATCCGGGGCAGATGGCGAGGAATGGCAGGTCCATGGGGGTGGGTTTTATCACGTTCAGAAATACCTCGTGGCACCGGAAACGATGCCCGATGATCTGGTCTGGTTCAAATGGGAAAGCTATTCCACGTGGCTGTCGGGTTTCGCGATGCTGGTGCTGGTCTACTACCTTGGGGCCGAGCTTTATCTGGTTGATCCCAACGTGCTCGACATTCCGGTATGGCAGGCGGTTCTGATTTCGCTGGCCTCACTCAGTGTTGGCTGGTTGGCTTATGATGCGATTTGTAAATCAAAGTTTGGTGACGACAATACCCGGCTGATGGTGCTGCTGTTTTTCATTCTGGTGGCAATGGCATGGGGTTATACACAGGTCTTTTCGGGTCGCGCGGCATTGCTGCATCTGGGGGCGTTTACGGCCACGATCATGACGGCGAATGTGTTCTTTATCATTATGCCCAACCAGCGGATTGTGGTGGCTGACCTGAAGGCCGGCAATGTGCCCGATGCAAAATACGGAAAGATAGCAAAACAGCGGTCCACCCATAATAACTATCTGACTTTGCCGGTTATTTTTCTGATGCTTTCGAACCATTATCCATTGGCTTTTGCAACGGAATATAACTGGGTCATCGCCTCTTTGATCTTTCTGATGGGGGTGACGATCCGGCATTATTTCAACTCGCTTCATGCGCGTACGGGCAATCCGCATTGGACGTGGTTCGCGACGGTTTTGATGTTCATCATCATTGCGTGGCTGTCGACGGCACCGATGTTTCGAGGTGGTCAGGAAGAGGCGCGACTAAGGATGGTCGGTGAAAAATATGCAGCGGCGACAGGGTTTGATGAGGTGCATGATATTGTGCTGGGACGTTGTTCAATGTGCCATTCGGCAGAGCCAAATTGGGAAGGTATGCTGTGGCCGCCCAAAGGGGTAATGTTGGAAACCGCCGAGCAAATAGCAACGCAGGCGCGCCGGATTTATGTGCAGTCGGGGCTAAGCCACGCCATGCCGCCAAACAACCTGAGCTTTATGGAGCCTGCGGAACGAGAGAAAATCGTGGCTTGGTTCCAGGGGGCCGAAACACCCTAAAGAACCCCCTAACGCCAGTGATCTATTTCCCGCCATCCGGTTTGCCACGGTTGATCGAATATCCCGTTGCCCGCCCCTTAAGTGGCTGCAACAGCATCCGGTCAAGCCACAGATCCCGCCGCGTGCGAAATTGCTCGACCCCGATGATCATGTCGTCGTGCCCGTCGCGCGGTTGGGCAAGGTATGTGCCCAATAGCCGGTCCCACCATGGCAGGTTAAAGCCGAAATTGCTGTTGGTTTCAGATGGCAGGATCGAGTGGTGAACGCGATGCATATCGGGTGTAACAATGACCAGCCTCAGCACCGTATCCAGTCGCGCTGGCAAACGGATATTAGAATGATTGAACATCGCAGAGGCGTTCAGGATGACTTCGAATATCAGCACCCCAATTGCGGGCGGCCCAAGGGCTGCCACGACAAGCAGTTTCACGCCCATGGACAGCAGTATCTCGACGGGGTGAAAACGCAGCGCCGTGGTGACGTCAAATTCCAGGTCGGCGTGGTGTAGCCGGTGCAGCCGCCACAGGCCGGGGATTGCATGAAACATCACATGTTGCAGGTAGATCGCCAGATCGAGGGCCAGCAACGATAAGAGAATTGCCAGCCAATCCGGCGTGGCAACAACATTGAATAACCCCCAACCTTGCTCTTGTGCCATAACTGCCAGACCGACAGCGACGATCGGAAATGCAACGCGGACAATTGCGCTGTCTATGACAACCAACCCCAAATTGTTGGACCAACGAAGAAGGCGCGGGATCTCGCGTCGTCGCCGAGGGGCTGCGACTTCCCATAGTGCCATGATTATCAGGACCGTGAGAAAGACAGACAATCGGATGGTTGGTTCCTGTGAAAGCAGCGCATCGGTCATCGGCACCTCCGGGGTTGCCGTGCCAGCATGCATTTAAGGTGATCGTTCTGGCAATGAAATTCCGGCGACCAATTTGGCGGGCTGTCAGCGCGGACTGGCAACACAGCCGGACATGGCATCAGCCATTGCGCGGATCATGTCAGGATACAGCGTCGGGCCTGCCGGTAGCAGGGCTCCGCTCGTGTCCAGCGGGATTGATTGTACAGAAAAGCCGTCAGTCAGCGTCCGGATGCGATCATCAGGCTGGCCGTAATCTGAAACGACGCAAGCTATATCGTTGTTTGCTATCAATTTTCGCAGCGCGCTGATGTGGGCCGGGCCGGGGGCTGCTGCTTCGCCGTCCGCAAGGGTTGCCATGATAGTCAGATTGAAGCGGTTGGCAAAATAGCCAAGTGAATCATGTGCGGTGATCAGGTTTCCCCCCTGAACGCCGTTCAGCGACTTGTGGGCTCTCACTGTCAGGTCGCTCAGGATAATTTTGGCGCGGTTTGCATTTGTTCTGTAGGTGTCGCTATGAACCGGGTCCGCACTGGCAAGGCTCGTTGCAATGGCATCTACCCAAAGGCGGGCGTTCTCGGGATCAAGCCATGCGTGGGGGTCTACTTGGGCCTTATCGAAATACAGTAATGTAGTTCCGGGAACTTTGAGCATAGCGTTTGCAGCGCCGGGTCTTACGATGGATTTCAGCGGGTCTGCAAGCCAGGGCGTTAGCGGTTCCCCGACCCAGAAAACCAGATCGGCGCGCGCGATGGCACGCACCTGTGACGGACGCAACTGGACGTGATGCGGATCGGCGTTGCCATCCAATAAAACGCCCGGAATGCCCACGTTACCCATGACCATAGCCACTAGCGATTGCACCGGTGCAATATCTGTTAGCACCCGCAACGGCTCGGCTGTTGCGGCGTGGCTTATGTGCCAAAAGGTCAGAACTGAGAAAAAGAAGATGCGCATCATAAACCCACTTGTTGGAAATCAGGTAATGTAATAACATTACATTTCTTGCAGTCACAAGGTCAAATCATGGCAATTAGTGCCCAATCTGCCAAAGCCTTTGAAGATCATAATCATCAGCGTTGCTGCGGTGAGGTGTTGGAGCAGGCGCACAAACTTGCGACAAGTGGTGGGTTGCGGTTAACCCCGGTGCGCCGTCGGACATTAGAGATTTTGCTCGAAGAGCATCGGGCGATGGGGGCCTATGAAGTTCTGGAACGGCTGGCCAAAGACGGCTTTGGCAAGCAACCGCCGGTGGCCTACCGGGCGTTGGAGTTTCTGGTCGAAAACGGGTTGGCGCATCGCATCCGGCGGCTGAACGCTTTTGCAGCCTGTATGACGCCCGGTCAGCCCCATGCACCGGCATTTTTCATCTGCGAGCTGTGCAATTGCGTGGCCGAGGTGCAGGATGTATCGGTTCGTCAAGCGGTCGAAGCCGCCGCCGCCGGAATCGGATTTGGGGTGAGCCGGGCCAATGTGGAAGTGGTGGGAACCTGCCCCGCCTGTCACAAAGGCCGGGATCAATGAACCTGATCCAAACCCGGGACATGAGCATCCATTACGGCGAAGAGGTCGTGTTGGAACACGTAAATTTCCAAATTTCATCGGGCGAGATTGTGACACTGGTTGGACCCAACGGGTCCGGAAAATCCACGCTAATCCGCGCCCTTCTGGGTGTGGTGCCCCTGTCTAACGGCTCGATTGTAAAGCAAGAGGGCTTGCGCGTCGGTTATGTGCCCCAAAAGCTGATGATTGACAAAACCATGCCGCTTTCTGTGGCGCGGTTTCTGGCCTTGCCGGGGCAAGCCGCAACCGGTGAAACCGACGTTGTGATGGAGCGCATCGGTATTGTCGGGTTGCAAGGCAAGCAGATGGCAGACCTGTCTGGCGGGCAATTCCAGCGTGTTCTGTTGGCGCGTGCACTTTTGGCGCGGCCGGAAATTCTGATATTGGATGAGCCGACGCAAGGGCTGGATCAACCCGGTATCGCCGCGTTTTACCGGATCATTGAAGAAGTCCGCAAGGATATTGGGTGCGCCATCTTGTTGGTTAGCCATGATCTGCATGTCGTCATGAGCGCCTCTGACCGGGTGATCTGTCTGAACGGTCACGTGTGTTGCGAAGGCACACCGCAGGTGGTTTCGGCAGCGCCTGAATATCGTGCCCTGTTTGGGGTTGGCACGGGCGGCACGCTGGCACTTTATCGACATGAGCATGACCACGACCATAGCCATGACCACACTCATGACGAGGCCCAATAGTGCTGGATGATTTTATGTTGCGCGCCATTTTGGCCGGTGTCGGCCTGTCACTGGTGGCCGGGCCGCTTGGCTCGTTCGTTGTCTGGCGACGTATGGCCTATTTTGGCGACGCCACGGCACATGCGGCAATTTTGGGTGTGGCAATGGCACTGGCGTTTTCAATCTCTGTGACAATTGGGGCGTTGGTTGTTGCGTTGGCAGTCGGATTGTCTGTCTCGGCCCTGTCTGGGCGCGGCCATTCCGCTGACACGACGATCGGGGTGATCTCACACTCGGCCCTGGCACTTGGGCTGGTTGCGATCTCTTTTGTCAGGGGCGTTCGGGTGGACCTGAACGCGTTTTTGTTTGGTGACATTTTGACGGTAACGTCGGGGGAAGTGCTTTGGGTCTGGGTCGGTTCTGTTTTGGCGTTGCTTTTACTGATCTGGCGATGGTCTGCCTTGCTGACCGCGACGCTGAACGAGGAACTGGCCGCCTCTGCTGGCATTAATGCACGGCGCGAAGGCATGATATTGACGCTGGTTCTGGCAGCAGTCGTGGCGATTGCGCTGAAACTGGTTGGTGCATTGCTTATCGGCGCATTGCTGATCGTGCCCGCAGCTGCCGCCCGCAGGTTTTCCCGATCACCTGAAATGATGGCCGTTCTGGCCACCGTATTCGGAATGCTGGCCACGGTTCTTGGTGTCTTTGCGTCCTATGCACTGGATACACCAACCGGGCCGACAATCGTGGTCGCCGCCGGATGCCTGTTTGCCCTGTCACTGGTGGCAGGTTCTGACTGACAGTGTGAACGCCGTGGCGTTGGAGTGAATTGCGATCTGGTCTGGCGAACCGAGGCGACATTCGGATAGAAAGCGATTCAAATCTGCGGGCCGGCGCGTTTGCCCCGGCAATCCAAATTTTGGAAATATCAAAAGGCAACATGGCCATGTCAGTCACCATAAAAACAGTTACCAACGCGCTGAAAACCGTCGTCGATCCGATCAGCGGGAAAGATATCGTATCAACAAATATGATGCGCGCGCTGACGGTCAAAGGTGGCGAAGTCAAGTTTGTGCTCGAGGTTGACCCCGCCCACGCAAAACAGCTGGAAACGGTTCGTCTTGAAGCCGAGGCACGGGTGAAAGAACTGGCTGGGGTCACGTCCGTTTCGGCCGTTATGACGGCACACAGCACTGCTGCTGCGCCGCCCGATCTGAAACCAGCGGGCCGGCCACAGCCAAGCGCGCCTGAGAAAATTCCCGGGGTCG
>JAHRVD010000037.1 GCA_019090845.1 Marinosulfonomonas sp. | reverse complement strand
GCCCCGGTGCCGGTCGCCCAGCTAAGCGGTGGTTTGGCGGCCGGGTCAAGCGGTGCATCGGCGCGCAATTCCAGCGTCGTGGTAACAACCGACAGGCCAAAATCTCCCCCCAGAAAGGGGTTTGCTGCGCGCCCGTCGCGGATCGCCGCCAGCCCTGCTTTAACCGCCAACCGGTTCATGTGAACATCTGATGCCATGGCGGAATGGGCGCGCGCCTGATACCCAAGCGAGCGGATGTAGGCGGCCAGCGACACTGCGGTTTCGCTGCCGCGCAGACAGGCGCGATGGGCCAGCGCGTCGCCCAGCCAATCGCAGCCCGCCTCACCCGGCTTTGGCGCACGAGGGTGGTCATAAAGAAAGATGATCGCGTGGGTGTGATGGCTGCAATCGGTGGGCGGGGCATCCATCGCCGCGCGCAGACCGGCCATGACAACGTCGATCCCGGCGGCAAGTGATTTGGGCTGATGAATGCGCAGTTTGGCCGCCAGATCATCAACATCCGGGTTTTCAAGCGGTGCGTCGCGCCAAGCTTCCGACGGGATTTTGCAAATACCCACCATGGATGCATCGCAGAAATATCCAAATGATTTCAGATGATTGGCGCGTTCCTGCGCGTCCTCAGGTATCTCAGCGATCTCGCGTTTTGTCAGCCCGTCACGGGTTGCATCCAGTGTCGCCTGATACTGGCGCATGGCATTCACGATGCTCAGCGGGTTTTTGGGGCGGCGAAACGAAAGCGGTGCTTGTGCGGGCAGGTCGCCAAGTGACGGGCAGGTCCGCAGGCGCGCCAGTTTTTCCAGCGGATAGGGGCCCAGATGCGGCGGGCGATGTGCGTAAGAGCGCAGACGCGCCATGGGCTTTCCTGTGTCTTTGCTAAAGTCTGGGCAATGGTTTGTCTTCGATGTCGCGCAGCTTGGCCAGCACCTGACGCAAACCTATCAGCTCGCCCGCTGTCAGGGCCTTTTGGATCACTGCGTTACTGGAATTGGCAAACGGCGTGGCCTGTTTGAGCAAGCCGATCCCGTGTTCTGTCATCTCAACCGCCCGCATTCGCCTGTCGTTGCCGCCTGCCTGTCTCGCGATCATGCCCGCGTTTTCCATTCCCCGCAGCGCGCGCGACGTGGCGGTGCGATCAATTCCGACAAATTCAGCGATGTCGGACGGATGAACCAATTGCTCATTATCTACGGCCAGCAAAATGCACCAGTATATCCTTGTCAGCCCGATGGCTTTAAGGTTTTCGTCCAACCGGCGTTCCTGTAGGCGTGATGTAACGGACATCTGATAACCGATAGACTGGTGTAGCCGGTATTTTGCAGGCGCGCTCATGGTTAACTTTGTCAACTACTTGAGCAGACCTGTCAACGCGGGCGGGCTATGGGCAAACGGAGACTGTTATGCGCGCGCAGGCGATACTATTAGACAAGGACGGGACGCTTTTTGATTTTCAAAAAACCTGGGCTGGCTGGATCGGCAACATAATTCGCGAGCAGGCGGGCGGTGACAAATCTTTCGCCGAAAGATTTGCGGACGCGCTTGGGTTTGACCTTGGGCGTAATCTGTTTTTGCCCCACAGCGTGGTGATTGCCGGCACAGCCCGACAGTCTGCAGGCATCATGGCACCCTTTTTTCCCGATCACACGATAGACGATATTGTGGAAAAATTTGACCAGGGCGCAGCAAATGTCGTTCCGGTCCCGGTATTGGACCTGTTACCATTTGTTGACCGCTTGCTGGCGAGCGGGCAAAAAATCGGGATTGCGACAAACGGCAGTGAAACTGAGACATACCGGCAGTTGGAACTTTTCGAAATTTCGCAGAAATTTCACTTTGTCGCCGGTTACGACAGTGGGTTCGGGGCCAAACCGGACCCCGGCATGTGCACCGCTTTTTGTCAGGCGATGGCGTTGCCGCCGGACGAAACGGTTATGGTTGGCGACAGCCTGCACGACCTTCACGCCGGGCGCGCGGCAGGTATGCAGACAGTGGCAGTTTTGAGCGGCGTGGCAAGCGCGCCCGACCTTGCCCCGCATGCTGATGTTGTGCTGCCCGATATCGGGCATCTGCACGACTGGCTTGCCAGTTAAGCAACAGATCGCGCGTTAAAGAGCAAGGAAACGACATCACCGGTCGCTTTCGGCCCCGACTGTCCTTTGCGCATGTTGTTGGCTGATCGCAACAATAAGGTATCCCCGATGTCAGAACCCAGATCGCGCAAACGTGGCGGCGGGCGCGCCGGTAACACTCGACGCTCTAGTCCCGCTGTTATCCAGCAAATGCCATGGCGCATTCCGCTTAATACCGATCGGCCAACCGAGCCGTTAAGCCCGGAAGGTGTTCAGGCGATCCATGACGGCGCGATGCGGGTGCTGGAAGAGGTCGGGATAGAGTTCCTTAACGACGAAAGCCGCGAAATTCTGCGTGAAGCGGGATGTGATGTGCATGGCACCAATGTGCGCATGGGCCGCGATTTCGTGATGGAGATGATCGCCAAAGCTCCAGAAAGCTTTACAATTACCCCACGCAACCCGGACCGCGAGGTAACTGTGGGGGCCAAGCACATGCTGTTTGGCAATGTTTCCTCGCCGCCCAATTACTGGGATCTGGAAACCGGCAAGGTCGCCGGAACCCGCGAGCAATGCGCCAACCTGCTGAAACTGACCCAGTATTTCAATTGCATCCATTTTGCTGGCGGCTATCCGGTTGAACCGGTGGATGTGCACGCCTCGGTGCGCCATCTGGATGTTGTGCACGACAAACTGCTGCTGACGGACAAGGTTGTGCATGCCTATTCGCTTGGTCGCGAACGGGTCGAGGATGTGATGGAGATGGTGCGCATCGCAGGCGGCCTTAGTCATGAGGAGTTTGAGGCACGCCCGCATATGTATACCAACATAAACTCGACCTCGCCGCTCAAACACGATGTGCCGATGATCGACGGTTGCCTGCGCTGCGTGCGTCGCGGTCAGGCGGTGATCGTGACGCCGTTCACGCTGGCGGGTGCGATGGCACCGGTGACGATGGCGGGCGCGGTGGTGCAATCGGTGGCCGAGGCGTTATGTGCAATCGCGTTGTTTCAATACGTGCGCCCCGGTGCGCCTTGTGTCTTTGGCACCTTTACTTCGAATGTGGACATGAAAACCGGCGCGCCAGCCTTTGGCACGCCCGAATATATGCGCGCCACTCAGATGACCGGGCAAATGGCGCGGTTCTACGGCTTGCCGATGCGCGCATCTGGCGCTTGCACCGCAAATGTGCCCGACGGGCAGGCGATGTGGGAAACCTCTAACAGCCTGTGGTCGGCCGTTCAGTCGGGCACCAATATCGTCTATCATGCCGCGGGTTGGCTGGAAGGCGGGCTGATCGCCAGCCCGGAAAAATTCATCATGGATTGCGAAGTGCTGCAAATGATCCAGCGCTATTTTGAGCCCGAAACCTATGCGACAGGCCCGGATGATATTGCACTGGATGCAATCAAAAGCGTTGGCAGCGACGGGCATTTCTTTGGCACCGAACATACGCAGGAACGCTATGAAAAGGCGTTCTATCAACCGTTCGTGTCGGATTGGACAAACTACGAAGGCTGGGCCGCAAAAGGGGGCGTCTGGACAGCCGAACGGGCGCATAATCTTTATAAGGAAATCCTGAACAGTTTTGAGGCCCCGCCGATGGATATCGCGATCCGCCAAGAGCTGTCAGAATTTGTCGAGCGGCGCAAATCCGAGGGCGGCGCACCGACCGATTTCTAACATGAACTTACCCGTAGAGATCGCCGCAACATTATGTTATCGTGCGAAAAAAACAGGGTGAGTAACGATGGACACAGATGTAAATAGGACCCCGCATTTTGACCGTTTGGTTCTGGCAGGTATCGGGGCGCTGGCCGGGTTGGCTGGTTGGATACTGATCGACGTTCTTCCTGATCAGATCGAAAATGAACGCGCGATTATGGCGATTGCCGCCCTGATGGGGGCGTTTTTCGCCAGTCTGCTGGTGTCGATTGGGCCGCTGACATTGCGCCGCGCGGTGCTGGCAGGACTGGCGGTATCGGTCGTTCCGGCGCTTTTGTTCCTTTGGGCCAGCTTTCGGTTTGACGACATTGAAAATTTCCTTACCTCTGCCAGCCCGCTGTTCGCCTTTGCAATTCTGGCCTTGATCCCGCTGCCGTTTTTAATCGCGGGTCTTAGCGATGACAGCCGTTGGAATGATTATCCTGTGCTGTTTGATACCGCATGGAATATCGTTGTGCGCTATGGCGTTTCCTGGGTGTTTGTCGGCATTTTCTGGGGCGTCGTTATGCTGTCGGACCAATTGTTAAAGGTAGTCGGACTGGACATAATCGAGGATCTTCTGGACATCGACGTTGTGCCCTACTTGTTGACCGGCTCGGCGCTTGGGCTGGCGCTGGCGGTGGTGCATGAGTTGCGGGCCTATGTCTCGCCCTATCTGGTGCTGCGCCTGCTGCGGTTGTTATTGCCGGTGGTGCTGATCGTGGTGGCAATATTTGTTGTTGCTGTGCCGGTGCAGGGCATGTCGGGATTGTTCGGAAATCTGTCTGCCGCAGGAATATTGATGGCAATGGCAATCGGGGCGGTGACACTGATAACTACGGCGATAGATCAAGATAATGAACTGGCCGTAGCGCCCGGTTTCATGCGTAAAATCACCCGCGCGCTTGGGGTTTTGTTGCCGATCCTTGCAGCACTTTCAGTCTATGCTATCTGGGCGCGGGTGAACCAGCACGGCTGGTCCCCGGATCGGATTGCAGCCACTATAATTGCAGTATTTGTACTGGCCTACGCGTTGATTTACGCGCTGGCAGTGGTGGGCAACGCCAACTGGATGGGCCGTATCCGCAAGGCCAACATCACCATGGCACTGGCACTGGTTGGGGTTGCTGCGCTGTGGCTAACGCCTGCTATTAACCCACAGCGCATTTC
>JAHRVD010000036.1 GCA_019090845.1 Marinosulfonomonas sp. | reverse complement strand
GGATCAAGTTACACCCAACCGGCATTATTTCGCTGGGCCGGATAATATGCGTTATAGGCCGCCAACTGAGGGCCGGCGGTATCAAACAGGCCCGCCTTTATTGATGTTTTGCCAACGTCGACACCCAAAAACATGCCCGCATTCATTCCGACCATCCCAGACAACCCTCGGAAATCCGCCAAGGTTGTTGCTTGTCCGGCCTAAGTTTTGAAGGTCGGGCGACAATAACACGATCAACGCCGACCTCCGCCTTGATTGAAGGATTTTGCAGAATCCAAAAAAGATAGCAGACTGGACACTACCATCAAAAAAAAGCACCCAGATTATTGAAGCCACGAAAAGGAAAAAGAAAATGAAGGGTTTTGATTCATTTGAAGGTAAGACAGCGCTTGTTACTGGTGCCGGAACCGGGCTTGGGCGTGCGTTTTCATTACGTCTGGCTGAACTTGGGGCGACGGTTGTCTTGTGTGCACGGCGTGTTGAGCGCCTTGAAGCGGTTGCCGACGAGATTCGGGAAAAGGGCGGGCGCGCCCTTGTTCGCCCGCTCGACATCCGGGATTCTGCGGCGGTGGAACAAACAATTCAGAACATCGTCGATGAGACCGGGAAGATTGACATCCTGATCAACAATGCCGCGGGCAATTTCGTCTGCCGGGCCGAAGAACTTAGCGCCAATGGCTGGGATGCGGTTGTTAGCATTGTCATGAACGGCAGTGCCTATTGCACACTGGCTGCGGGGCGCAGAATGAAGGCGCAGGGCAGCGGAAAAATTCTGAGCATCACCGCCAGCTATGCTTGGGTCGGTGGCCCCGGGACGGTGCATTCTGCGGCCGCCAAGGCTGGCCTGATTGCGATGTCCAAAACTTTGGCCGTAGAATGGGGGCCAGACAATGTGCAAGTCAATTGCCTGTGTCCCGGTTTTGTCGATACCGAGCAATCGCGCGAAGTTTTATGGCCGACCGAGGAAAGCCAGCAACACATCATCGACCGCGTTCCGGTCGGTCGTTTTGGCTCGATCGAGGAAACGGTGGAATCTGGCATTTTTCTTTGTTCTTCGGCGGCCGATTACGTGAATGGCGAGGTGTTTACCATTGATGGGGGCGAGTGGTTGAACAAAGGGGCGCTGGTTCTTCCGGAACCGAAAGCCAGATCATGAGCCGCGTTGCACTTGTCACCGGGGCCAGTCGCAACATTGGCCGCGCAATTGCTCTGGCGCTGGCAGCGGATGGTTATGCTGTGGCCTGCTTTGGTCGCGATACCGCTGCCTTGCAAGAGACCGCCGGCTTGATCAAGGAAGCAGGCGGGAAGGCTTCGGTTCATGTCGGTGACGTCGCGTCCGATGAGGCCCTGACAGAATTCGTGGCGCAAGCAAAACAGAAGCATGGCGGTATTGATCTGGTGGTCAATAACGCCGGAACCATGCTCGAGGCCCGCGTTGACGACGTAACCCCGGACCAGTTCCGCCATATCCTCGACGTCAATCTTGTTGCTGGTTATGCGCTGGCGCGGGCAGCATATTCCGAATTGCGCGCGCGCAAAGGTGTGGTGGTTAATATCGGGTCGATGTTTGCCAGCTTAGGCGTGCCCTCGGCGGCATCTTATTGCGCTTCAAAGGCGGGTATAGAAGGTCTGACGCGGGCGCTGGCCGCCGAATGGGCGCGTGATGGTATTCGGGTCGTGGCCGTTGCCCCGGGTTATGTGCTCAGCGACATTTCCCGCGATATTCTTGAAGACCCCGAGATGGGCAAGCGGGTTGTTTCGCGTATTCCCATGCGACGTTACGCACAGCCTGAAGAGATTGCTGAATTTGTCGCATTTCTGGCGTCGCCAAAGGCGTCCTTCATGACCGGCGAGACCGTTGTTGTTGATGGCGGCCAGCGGATGTCGGTCTGATATGATGTTGCCCGACAGAATTGATGGCGTCTTTGCCGGTGCGGCCCGGGACATGCCGGATCATGTTCATCTTGTGCTTACTGACGGGCGCGAAATTAGTTACGGCGAGACCTATGCCCGTGCAGCCAGTCTTGCCGGGGCGTTTATTTCAGCGGGAATAGTCAAGGGCGACCGCGTGGCCTGTTTCATGCGAAATTCACGTGAAATCGTTGAATTCTTCATCGCTTGCGGCATTGCCAATGTTATTGGCGTCGCCATCAACACCATGAGTATGGCCCGCGAAGTCGAACGGATATTCGACGATTGCGGCCCCACTGGTATCGTGGCGGAAAACCAGTTTCTGGAGCAGGTGCCACTTGGGTCTGCCCTCGCGGCCATGCGCCTGCGCGTCGCAACCCATACGCCATCCCCGCCCGACAGGTGGGAGAGCTATGACACGCTGGTTGGACATTCTGATCCTGCCCCGCAGGCGGTCGGCGCGACGCCGGATGATCCTGCCATGATGATTTACAGCTCTGGCACAACGGGCGCTCCGAAGGGTATCCTGCTCAGCCATAGGGCGTTGGTTACAGACGCTCGGATGACTTTGGATGTGTTGCAGATGACCTCGCAGGATCGTTTCATGACGGT
>JAHRVD010000035.1 GCA_019090845.1 Marinosulfonomonas sp. | reverse complement strand
TATGAGGAAGGTGACGCCGGTTTTCAGGACAAGTATTTTGACATGCTCAAAGCGGGCGGATCAAAACACCACAAGGAACTGCTGGCCCCGTTTGGTCTGGACGCAAGTGATCCAAAGTTCTGGGACAAGGGCCTGTCGATGATTTCCGGAATGATTGACGAATTGGAAGCAATGGAAGACTGATCAGGCGTCCCGACGCGCGCGCCGGGACGACGAATATCTATGCAAATGCGCACAGTGGGCCAGACGTCAGCCCCAACTTTTCCAAGGGAACGGCTTTTGCTCGGTCGCACCGGACTGAAACAGCGCAACGTCATGCAGCCATTTACCCAAATCATTGCCAAAGTCAGCCAGCAACGGGTTCGTTTTCTTGGCAAACAGCATCCAAAGGAACTGAATAACCGCCGTCACACCCAGAATTGTTCCCGCAAGCGAGAATAGCATCGCAAACAACAGCATCCACAAGCCGCGCAACCAGATTTGTTTGTCGTATTCCTTCTCTTCGGGGCGCTCCGGCTTTGGTTCGGGCAGATCAAGCGGGTCGGCATCTGAATCACTCATCAATTTTCTCCATAGCTTTGGTCAAGTTTGCGATCAAAAGACAATCTGATCGTCAAAATGCGCGGGCAGCTTCTTTAACGGTATATTTATCAAATCTTTCGACAAGTCGAACGCCAGATTATCCGCCAAAGCACCATCCAGCGATTGCCGCACGGCACCCAACATGTTTGGTGGGGCCGCCATAACGAACCGGTCAAATGACCCTTTGGCCCATAGTGTTTCAGCCGCCTGCACCACGTGGCGGGCAAAGTTGTTCCTGTTCTGGGCCCGCTCGGATGTGGGTCTGTCAACCGCATGGGCTGCCGCGTTGGCCGCGCTGCGGCTGCGCCCGGGCGTATCAGCATAGCGAACATGAGTATCTTCGAAATCTGCGGCATCCACGACACCAATCTGCGTTAAACCTTTGTTTACGCCGCGGTTTTCCAGAAGGCGCGCTTTGGATTCATCGGCAAGCAGCACGAGTGTTGTAACAGGGTTCATTCCACGCTCCGTTCTATTTCTACTAAGATAACAGAAGCAATTTTAAAGACATCGACGGGCACCAGCATTGACCTGCCTCAAAGCCGCCAAAACAGGGCCGGCAACCGGCGTTATGCTGTCTCCAAAATACCCTTTTTAGCCGCCAGATCACGCATTTTCTTTTGCAGCTTTTCAAACGCCCGTACTTCTATCTGACGAATACGCTCGCGGCTGACCGAATATTTCCCTGACAATGTTTCAAGCGTCACCGGTTTGTCTTGCAAACGGCGCTGCATCAAAATGTCCTTTTCGCGCTCGTTCAGCTCTTCCATCGCCTGCATCAGCAGTTCGCGGCGCACGTCCAGTTCGTCCTTGGCCTCATAATCGCCAGCCTGATCGGCGTCTTCGTCTTCCAGCCAGTCCTGCCATTGGGTGGAACTGTCACCTTCGGTGCCGACCATCACGTTAAGCGAGGCATCGCCACCAGAAAGACGCCGGTTCATCGAGACAACCTCGGCCTCGGTCACGCCAAGATCGCTCGCAATGCGGCTGACGTTTTCGGGACGCATGTCGCCGTCTTCCAGCGCGCCGATGCGCGATTTGGCCTTGCGCAGATTGAAAAACAGTTTCTTTTGCGCCGAGGTCGTGCCCAGTTTCACCAGGCTCCATGAACGCAGAACATATTCCTGAATAGAGGCCCTGATCCACCACATCGCATAGGTCGCCAGCCGAAACCCTTTTTCAGGGTCAAACCGTTTGACCGCCTGCATCAGGCCGACATTCGCCTCGGAAATCACTTCGGCCTGAGGCAGACCGTAACCGCGATAGCCCATGGCGATTTTCGCCGCCAGTCGCAGGTGCGACGTCACCATCTGATGGGCAGCATCCGTGTCCTGATGATCTACCCAGCGTTTGGCCAGCATGTATTCCTGCCCCGGCTCAAGCATCGGAAATTTCCGAATGTCCTGCATATACCGGTTCAGCCCCTGTTCCGGAGACGGTGCGGGTAGGTTTTTTAGGTTGCTCATGGCTTATTGCCCCTCTCTGTGCCCCAATGTATCGAGGCTTAACATTACTTAGAAACGCGCGGCATCGGTTTCAAGACGCTACGTACTACTAAATCATTAACGGGATATGTGCGCGGATCCGTCGTTTTGCCAGAAATGTTTCAACCCGTCACAGGCTTGTGCAGGATGTGTCAGCCGCGCAAAGACGCCAGTAGTTGGGCCATATCTTGCGGCAAGGCGGCCTCAAATTGCAAATTTTCGCCACTGACCGGATGCACAAAGCCCAAAACAGCCGCATGCAACGCCTGACGGGGGAATGCGGCGACGGCATCAAGCGCGTTTTGCGGCAGCGCCTTGGCTTTGATCTTTCGCCGTCCACCATAGGTCGTGTCACCAATCAGCCCGTGGCCCACATGGGCCATATGCACCCGGATCTGATGGGTGCGGCCGGTTTCCAGCCAGCAGCGCAACAGGGCTGCTGCCGGTGGCGCGCCAAACACCTCGATTGTCCGCGCCCGCGTCACCGCGTGGCGCCCGCCGTGAAAATACACCGCCTGACGTTGTCGGTCGGTTTTGTGACGGGCCAGTTGCGTGCTGATCTTCAGGATATTCCCGGTTTCAAAATTGACGCCCTTGGTCCCGCGCAGCCGCGGGTCCGCCCCGTCCGGCGCACCGTAAACAATGGCCGCATATTCGCGATTGACAGTGTGGGCCTCGAACTGAGCAGCCAGCCCGTGATGCGCCTGATCCGATTTCGCAACCACCAGCAATCCGGTGGTTTCCTTGTCGATCCGATGCACGATGCCGGGGCGCTTTTCACCGCCGATACCTGACAGCTCGCCGCCAAAATGATGCAACAAAGCATTCACCAGCGTTCCGCTCGGCGTTCCCGGTGCCGGATGCACAACCATTCCCACAGGTTTGTTAATCACGATCAGATCGGCGTCTTCCCAGATCACATCTAGCGGAATATTTTCCGCCAGAATGTCGGTTTCAACCGCCTCCTCAACCGTAATGACAAAAACGTCGCCCTCGGCCACGCGGGCGCGCTGATTGGTCACCGGTTTGTCCGCCAGCGCCACGGCACCGGACTCGATCAATCGGGCCAGGCGCGAGCGCGACAGGTTCGCGCCCTCTGGCACGTCGCGCGCCAGTGCCTTATCAAGACGTCCGGGCGGGTTTGGCCCGATAATGACATGAACCTGCGAGGCCGGCATGGATGAAACTCCACTTTCTCAGACCGAGGTTAAGAACCTGCGGTTTTTGCGTATTCTGGTCACGACATTAACTGTGACAATGATCCTTGGCCTTCTAGCCATCGTTTCGCTGCTTGTCATCCGTTTCACAGGCCCACCCGAGGCCCCGACACTGCCCGATCAGATCATCCTGCCCGGCGACAGTAAAGCAATCGCCTTTACCCAAGGGCCGGAATGGTTTGCCGTGGTCACCGATGGAAATGAAATTCTGATTTTTTCACGCGACAGCGGGGCATTGCTGCAAACAATAGGGGTCACGAACTAGGCCAACGTGGCCCACAGGCCGCATTCTATTCCCAATAGATTTCCGTGACTTGCGCTTTGTGGAGGCCGGGGGCTAGAGTTCCAGAAAATAAAAGACCGCATTTCAGCGGCAGATGTCGTGCAGGTCCAAATGTCTGAAAAACCACGCAAGAATTACGCCAGAAAACTGTTGGGCGTCGTCGTCGTTTTGCTTGCGGGTATTGTTTATGGTCACTTCGCCACAGTAAATGAATGGCCGATTAGCAAACGGCTGGAATTTATACGCAGTTCTTTCACCGATGTGATCGCAGACACCCAAAGACCAATTCTTATGTCGATTCCCAGCCGGGGAATTACACTTGAAAATTTTGCCCCGGAAAGCCTTGCGCCGGGGCTGGTCATGCCTGCGGGGTTAGGACCCGATTCCCGAAATTTCATTCGCGTTGTCGATCGTGACGGCACGATCATTCACGAATGGAAGCCGGCGTGGTTTGATATCTGGGGAAAAGAGAAAGACGGATTTGATCCGGTCCGCTTACCGCAAGGTGATCCCGGCGCGGTGCTGCACGGTGTTGAAATCCTTCCAAACGGCGATTTCCTGCTAAACTTTGAGCATCTTTCCACCCTGCGCGCCTCGCCCTGTGGCGACGTTATCTGGAAGTTGAAAAATCAGGGCCACCATTTCGTACATGTCGCCGACGACAATACAATCTGGGTCGGGTCGGACCGGACAATTCCAAGTGGGGAAACCGGCTATCGAAATCATGTTGCTCCGTTGAATTCATGGGCCATTCAGCAGCTTTCTATGGACGGAGAAATTATTCAGACGGTAGAAGTTATTGATATATTGGAAAAAAATGATCTTCTTGGCTTACTTCATATGTCCGCATTGGAAGATGAGACAACCGTTGTCACCGGCGATACGATCCATCTGAACGACGTCGAAATATTTCCGCAAAACATGGACTCGCAGGTATTTTCGCCCGGCGACATCATGATTTCGCTGCGCAACATCAACACAGTGATCGTGGTGGACCCGGTGGAATTCAAGGTCAAATTTCAGGCCACCGGAAACTTCCTGCGACAGCACGACGCCGATTTCGCACCGGGCGACAAGATTCTGGTCTATGACAACCGAAATATGTCCCTGCTAGGCGAGCCCTATGCGTCACAAGAATGGTTGCAATCAAGAATTGTCGAGCTTGATGCCCGAACCGGCACATCGCGCGTTGCATTTCAGGGAGACGGGAAATCACGCTTTTATTCGGTGATCATGGGCCGCCAGCAATTGCTAGAAAACGGAAACCTGATGATCGTCTCGCCGGTAGAGGGGCGCGCGATGGAAGTCAGCCCAGAGGGGCACCTGCTGTGGCAAATTTTCAACGTGTTGGATGAAAATTACTATGGGCTAATGTCCGAGGCCCATGTTTTGCCGCAGTTCATGGATAAGGAATTCTTTGAAAGCCACCGTGCAAATTGCACAAATTAGCGATATGATGGGTCGTCAAAGCAAGGTCTGAACTATGAAAATTAAGTCTCTATTTGCATTTTTCCTCGTAATTTCTGCGGCAACGCCCGCCGCGGCCTACATTGGCCCCGGCGCAGGATTGGGCGCAATTGGCACAGTTATCGCCGTCATCGGTGCAATACTGCTGATGATCGTCGGCTTCGTCTGGTATCCGGTCAAACGCCTGCTTAAACGCGGCAAAAAGGTTGAAAATGCGGTCGATGAGGTCGCCAAAGACAAAAAATGATCGTTCTTGCTGCCGCGCTGGCAATTGCGGCGTTTCTTATCGGATTTAGTGTCTTTGGCGTCGTTCCAGCCGCTAAAGGCGCTGTAGCGCTGGCTGGCAGCGCCACCGGCACGATCCGTGACAAATCCCTTAGCGACGATGACAAAGAAGCGGCGGTGCAAAAGGCAGCACTTGGAATGCTGCGTGCATCCGGTTCGATTTTCTGGCGCGTGGCGGCGACACTTATTGCAACTGTCGTGCCGATTTATCTGATGGATTTGCTGGGCCTTGTGAGTGCGGGTGCGGTCTTTGGGTTTCTGGCGCGTGTCGATGTGATTATCGGTGCAACTGTGCTGGTCAGCGCCGGGCTTTGGCTAAACGCCAAACGCCCCAAAAGCACCAGTGCCTATTCGCTGATGGACCGCGTTGTGCATCGCATCGCCTTTGCCGCCCCGTTCGTGCAGATGGCGGCCGCAGACATGGAAGACACCGCGTTTGCCGCGCAGACCAAGGATATCGAGGATAAGCCCCCGATCTTTATCACCTCCCTGCCCCGCGCTGGCACCACAATCGTTTTGAACGCGCTGCATGATGTTCCCGGCGTCGCCACACATCTTTATCGCGATATGCCGTTCATCATGGCACCGCTGTTGTGGTCAAAACTGAGCGGCGGATTTCGCAAGGATGCCACTTTGGCCGAGCGCGCCCACGGCGACGGGATCAAGGTTGGCTATGACAGCCCCGAAGCCTTTGAAGAGGTTATCTGGCGCGCCTTCTGGCCGGATCATTTCAAAGACGGCACCATCACGCCCTGGGAAAGCGGCGATACGAACGGGGATGCGACGGCGTTCTTTGGCAAACATTTTCGCAAGATCATCGCCCTGCGCCACGGCCCCGGCGGGCGCTATATCTCAAAAAACAACGGAAATATCGCGCGTCTGGCGCTGCT
>JAHRVD010000034.1 GCA_019090845.1 Marinosulfonomonas sp. | reverse complement strand
GACGATCTGCAAGCACCGCCCACAGATTTCCAACTGACCACACAAGAAGAACTGACATGACCCAGTCGATTATCATCACCGGTGCCAGTTCGGGCATTGGCCGCGCAACCGCTAACCTGTTCCTGAGCGCAGGGTGGCAAGTTGGTCTGCTTGCCCGGCGCAAAGAAAAACTGGAAAGTTTGGCAAAGGACCATGACAATGCCCATGTTCTGGTCGCCGATGTAACAGACCCAGTTGCGTTGGAAGCTGCAGTTTCAGACTTTGTGCGGGTCACGTCACGGTTGGATGTGTTGTTTAACAATGCTGGGATGTTTGGCCCAACCAGCACAATTGACGAAATCAGTCTGGAAGAATGGCAACAGGTTCTGAACGTGAACCTGTCGGGTATGTTCTACAGCGCCCGGCTGGCATTTCGCCAGATGCGTCATCAGGCCCCTCAGGGGGGGCGTATCATTAACAATGGATCGCTTTCAGCGCATTCGCCGCGCCCCGGATCGGTTTGTTATACGACCACCAAACATGCAATCAGCGGCTTGACCCGCACCCTTAGTCTGGATGGGCGTGCGTTTGATATTGCCTGCGGGCAAATCGATATTGGCAATGCCCGCACAGAGCTGGTGGATGATCTGAACGCACGCGTTCTGGCCGAAAACCCGGATGCAGACCTAATGCCGATGATGGATGTAAAAGAGGCCGCCAAATCGGTTTTTCACATGGCAAGCCTGCCGTTATCGGCAAACGTTCAGTTCATGACTGTATTGGCAACAAAAATGCCCTTTGTCGGGCGGGGATAATATGTGGGCCAGCGGTTACGGGCGCAAATACCGGAATACCGCAGATGCGCCCCAGCCTGCCGCGATCGCTATGACCAATGACAAGATCCCATAAATTAGGGGTTTTTCATGGGCGAGGTTATACAACCATCGTTCGAGTCCAACCTTTTGCACGGCAATAGTTGTTTCATAAGCATCCACAACCTGCCCGTTTCGGGTCAAGAATATTCGGGTGATATAGGCGCCTTCGGTTAGGTTAGCGGGCAAGGCAATCTGCGTTTTGAACAGGGTTTCTTCGTCCATGATCACAGTTTCAGGTTTTAGCTGATAGAGGTCCTTTTTGGTTTTAATCCGGATCAGAGCCTCGGTGAAACTCGCCGCGTCAGATATATCATCGGGTGCGCCGACCAAACGGATGGCCCGCGGAATCGAGATTCTGTGGCGCAAATCCTCGGTGTCGAGCAGTATGTCGGCGAGCGGTGCGCTTGTTGCTATGGAATAAAAGCTGGGGGCTGCGTCCACGACCACAGAATCTGTATTCATCCAGATGCCATAACGATGCTCTTTGCGCCGCACTGTCACAGGTTTGGATGGACCGGAAACCGTAACGATCACATGCATTTCACCAGTGACCGGGGCTGGTGCATCGCGTTTGACCGCGCCAAAGACAAGAATTTCAGAGCCGTCGAAATTGGCCGTGATCGCCACCCGGTTTTGCGACAAACCAGCGACGACTTCTTCGCCAAAAGCGGGCGCTGTCAGGGCCAGCAACACTATCAGAATGCGCAGCATCAGTGCCCCCCCTTGCCCAGAGAGTATAGCTCTGCGGGTTGCAACAGCAGGTCCATTGCCAGTTTTCCGCAAACACCCAGCACCATGATTGCCAGCAGAATGCGCAACTGCTCTGCCTTCAGCTTTAGGCCAATGCGGGTTCCGATCTGTGCGCCGACTACGCCGCCGATCAGCAGCAGAACCGCCAGCGCCATATCAACCGTGAAATTCGTTGTCGCATGCAGCAGGGTCGTAAAGCCGGTCACAAAAATAATCTGGAAAAGCGAGGTGCCAACAACGACTTTGGTGGGCATGCCCAGCAGATAAATCATTGCCGGAACCATGATAAAGCCACCACCCACACCCATAATGGCTGCCAGAATGCCGACGACAACGCCGACCACCAGTGGCGGGATCACCGAAATATACAGCCCGGATGTGCGAAACTTGGTTTTGAAGGGCAGCGCATGGATCCAATTGTGCTTTTTTCGCTTTGGTGGGGTATTTGGCGAACGCGAGCGCATAATCGCGCGCAGGCTTTCAATAAACATCAGTCCGCCAATGATCCCCAGAAAGACAACATAACAAAGTGTCACCAGCAGATCGACCTGACCCATCTGTTTGAGGATATTGAACAGCCGAACCCCAAGTGCCGCCCCGGCCAGACCGCCAATCAGCAGCACGACACCCATTTTCAGATCAACAGTTTTGCGGCGTAAATGTGCCAGAACGCCGGAAAAAGAAGAGGCAACGATCTGGTTTGCCTCGGTGGCAACGGCGACCGCAGGTGGAATGCCAATAAAGAACAGCAACGGCGTCATCAAAAAACCACCGCCAACGCCAAACATGCCGGACAAGATGCCAACGATCCCGCCCAATCCCAATAAAAGGAATGCGTTCACGGAAGCTTCGGCGATTGGCAGATAAATTTGCATGAGTGTCCGTCAGAAAAAGACTGGGATGCGCGTCCTTACAGACAACTGCTTCTGAGCAACACTGTCAAACCCTGCGACAAATCGGAGCATTAAAAATGCTCTCCCAAGTTTTGTTTGGTGCATTAATGCGCGACCAGAAACTGTCGCAGTATTTTTTCCAGCTTGGCAGCACCGGTCGGGGCCATCGCCTTTGTGTGTTCGTGGCTGATATTTTCGTCCGACATTCCGGCTGCCATATTGGTGATTATCGAAATTGCAGCCGTTTTTAGCCCCAAAAACCGGGCGAGTATCACCTCGGGCACTGTCGACATACCGACCGCATCTGCGCCAAGGGTGCGAATTGCACGGATTTCAGCCGGGGTTTCAAAAGAGGGGCCGGAATACCACGCGTAAACACCCTCTGGCAGCGGGATGTTGACCTTGGCTGCGGCGGCGGAAAGGGCGGCGCGCAGGGTTGGGTCATGGGCGTCGGTCATTGGCACGAAACGCGCATCAGTTGGCTCGCCGATTAGCGGATTGAGGCCCGAAAAATTGATGTGATCGTTAAGCAGCATCAGGTCGCCGGGCGGGATGTCCGGGCGCATCGAACCGGCGGCATTGGTGACGATCAGGCTGTCCGCACCGAGTTCTTTTAATACTTCCAGCGGCAGGCGCATCGCATCGGCGCGCCCGTTTTCATAATAATGCGCACGCCCGCCAAAAACCGCGACACGGGTGCCGTGCAGGTCGCCGATAACCAATTTGGGGTTGTGCCCGGAAACGCTGGCATGAGGAAAACCCGGCAAATCTGCATAGTCTATCGCCACGCCATCAACAGTTTCGGCCAGATGGCCAAGGCCCGAGCCAAGGATCAGTCCAACTTTGACTGGTGCGTCGCCCGCGCGCGTGCGGATCAGTGCTGCCAGATTGTTACTGTTCTTTGACATAGGGCTCACCACCTGCGCGCGGTGGAATTGCCTTGCCCACGAAGCCTGCCAGAATAACAACCGTCAGGATGTAGGGCAGGGCCTGCGTGAATTGCACCGGAATTGTGACCAGACCGAAAATATTAATGCTCGGATAAAGATTGCTGATCGCCTCCAACAAGCCAAATAACAGGCAAGCACCCATCGCATACCAAGGCCGCCATTTCGCAAAGATCAGGGCCGCCAGCGCAATATAGCCCCGGCCTGCGGTCATTTCCTTGCCAAAGCCTGCCGCCTGAGCGGTAGAAAGATATGCCCCGGCAAGGCCGCACAAAATACCGGTGATGATCAGTGCCTGATAGCGCAGTTTCACCACCGAAATGCCTGCGGTGTCTACGGATGCCGGATTTTCGCCCACGGCGCGCAGACGCAGGCCGAACCTTGTGCGGTAAAGCACCCACCAACTAAGTGGCACGATCAGGAATGCAAGATAGACCAGTGGTTTATGGCCCGAGAGCAGGTCTGAATAAATCGGACCAATCAGCGGCACGTCCGATAGTGCGTCGGCAAAGGGCAGGGTGATGTCGTGAAACCGGGCGTTGCCGGACAAGGTCGGCGTCTGTCCGCCCTTTTTGTACCACGCATTGCCAAGCACCACGGTCATACCAGAGGCGAGAAAGTTGACAGCTACGCCAGAGATCAGCTGATTGCCTCGATAGGTGATCGACGCCAGCCCGTGGATCATCGAGAATACCAATGCTGCTGCACAACCCGCCATAACGCCAACCCAGGCGTTGCCGGTTTCATAGGCTCCGACGGCGGCAAAGAACGCGGCTACCAGCATTTTACCCTCAAGGCCGATATCGACGATCCCGGAACGTTCAGAAAACAGACCCGCAAGGCACGCCAGTAGCAAAACCACGGACAGGCGGATCGACATGTCCAGCGTCAGTATGAGTTGTACAAAGCTGTCCATCACGAACGTCCTTTCCGTAGTCGCAGGAATATCCGCTCGACCGGGTTGCGCACCATGTTATCCAGTGCGCCGGTAAACAGGATGATCAGCGCCTGAATAACCAGCACCAGTTCTTTTGATATCGTCGGCATTTCCCAAAGCAGCTCAAACCCGCCCTGCGTCAACATCCCAAACAACAAGGCTGCCAGAACGATCCCAAATGGATGCGAGCGGCCCATCAGGGCTACCGCGATGCCGACAAAACCTGCGCCTTCGACAAATTCCTTTATCAGCCGTTCCTGTTCGCCCATCACCACGTTGATCGCCAGCATTCCGGCCAAAGCGCCGGATATCAGCATCGTTAGGATAGTAATTTTGACGGCTGAAATTCCGGCGTATTGGGCGGCGCCCTCGTTCTGACCAAAGGCGCGGATCTGAAAGCCCAGACGCGTGCGCCAGATCAACAGCCAGACAAGAAAAGCGCAGATCAGCGCCAGAATGAATGCGAAATTCAGCGGTGCGGATTTTGAAAACTCTATACCAAGCGGTGCCAGCATCTCATGTGCTGTTGGCAAATGCGCGCCGGGGCCGAACCCACTGGATTCGGCATTCTGGCTGGTTGGACTTTTCAAAATGCCGTTGAGCAGATAGCCAATTAGCGCCGCACCGATGAAGTTGAACATGATCGTGGTAATCACAATGTGGCTGCCGCGTTTGGCCTGCAAATAGGCCGGAACCGCCGCCCAAAGCGCACCAAATGCGCCCCCCCCGATGATCGCAAACGGAAGTGCCAGCATCCAATGCGGCCAGTCGAAGGCCAGCAGCACAACGGCGACACCGATACCGGACACAATCGCCTGACCTTCGCCGCCGATGTTGAAAAGCCGCGCATGAAAAGCAACGGCGACCGCCAAACCTGTGAAGATATAGTTGGTGGCATAATAGAGCGTATAGCCAATGCCCGACGTGGATCCTAACGCGCCCTTAACCATGAAATATATCGCATCAAACGGGTTTTCCCCGATTGCCAGCACGACAAGGCCAGAGACCATGAAGGCAAGGCATAGATTGATAAAAGGCACCAGAAACACGTCGGCCCATCTTGGCATCTTATCCATCAGGCGGCCTTTCCGTCGTCGCTGACGCCGGCCATCAGCAGGCCCAACTCGCGTTCATTGGTTGTGGCCGGGTCGCGTTCACCCATGATGTGGCCGTCGAACATGACGATAATCCGGTCCGCGAGCGACAGGATTTCGTCCAGCTCTACGCTGACAAGCAGGATCGCCTTGCCCTGATCGCGCAGCGCGACCAGCTGTTGATGGATAAATTCAATCGCGCCGATGTCGACGCCACGGGTTGGCTGACCGACCAGCAAAAGGTCCGGGTTGCGCTCAATCTCGCGGGCCAGCACGATTTTTTGTTGGTTGCCGCCGGAAAAGCTCTTGGCCTCAAGCCTTGGATTGGGTGGACGCACGTCAAACCGGTCCATTTTCGTTTCAGTGTCTTCAACGATCCCGGCATTATCCATAAGGAATTGGTTTTTCTGGTAGGCGGGATCATTGTGATAGCCGAACGCCATATTTTCCCACGCCATGAATTCCATGATCAGGCCTTCGGCTTGCCGGTCTTCGGGCACATGGGCAATACCGCGGGCACGACGCGATTGCCCGTCGGAATGGGCACCGGTCAGGTCGATTTCTTCGCCGTTCAACCGTATCGAGCCGGTCGCAGTCTGGTAGCCGCCCAGAACATGTAGCAATTGGGTTTGGCCATTGCCCGATACACCTGCGATGCCAAGTATCTCGCCCGCCCGAACGTTTAGCGATACGCCCTTCAGCCGGTTAACGCCTGCCTCATCGACAACCCGCAGATCTTCGACCTCCAGAACCGTTTTGCCCGGGGTCGCGGGCTTTTTGTCGACCCGCAGCAACACTTTGCGGCCAACCATGCGCTCTGCAAGGTCTTCGGGCGAGGTTTCAGATGTCTTGACTGTCGAGGTCATCTCGCCGCGCCGCATAACGCTGACAGTATCGGTGATTTCCATGATCTCGCGTAGTTTGTGCGTGATCATAATAATTGTTTTGCCTTCATTCTTCAGGTTGCGCAAAATCCGGAACAGGTGATCGGCCTCGGCCGGGGTCAGAACCCCTGTCGGCTCATCCAGAATAAGAATTTCCGCTTTTCGGTACATCGCCTTGAGAATTTCGACACGCTGTTGGTGTCCAACGGAAAGATCCTCGACCAATGCGTCGGGGTCCACTTCCAGTTCATATTCCTCGGCAAGGTGGGTCAGCGTGCTGCGCGCCTTAGCCAGCGAGCTTTTCAGCATCGGCCCATCCTCGACCCCCAATATCACGTTCTCGAGGACGGTGAAATTTTCAACCAGTTTGAAGTGCTGAAACACCATGCCGATCCCGGCGGCAATTGCTGCCTGACTGTTGGGAATAAGTGTTGGTTTTCCGTTGATGATAATTTCGCCCGCGTCGGCTTTGTAAAAGCCATAAAGGATCGACATCAGCGTGGACTTGCCCGCGCCGTTTTCGCCGATGATCCCGTGGATCGTTCCGCGCGCGACATTTATCGAAATGTCCTTGTTCGCCTGCACCGGCCCAAAGGCCTTTGATATGCCGCGAAGTTCGATCGCTGGGGCGGCAGTTTCCGGCCGCCCCGATGTTGTCCCACCCATTTGGGAAACCCCTACATTACCGGGCAGGAAGAATCGGACATGTAGTCATGGACTTTGATCGAGCCATCCATGATTCCGGCCTTGGCTGCTTCGACGGCTGCCGCAATGTCGGCTGTGAAAACGGCGGCGTTGTTGTCATCAACTGCATAGTCGATGCCGCCGTTGGAAATGCCTAGCACATTAAAGCCGGTTGTCAGTGCAGCGCCTTCGGTAAACGCATCATACACGGCAACGTCCACGCGCTTTAGCATCGACGTCAGGACCGATCCCGGATGCAGGTAGTTCTGGTTGCTGTCCACACCGATCGAAAAGATGCCTTCGTCAGCGGCTGTCTGCAAAACACCGACACCTGTGCCACCGGCGGCAGCATAAACAACGTCAGCGCCCTGACCGATTTGTGCCTTGGTCAACTCGGCGCCCTTAACGGGGTCATTCCATGCGGCAGGTGTTGTGCCGGTCATGTTCTGAATTACGGTCGCGTTCGGGTTGGCCGCTTTGACGCCCTGCACATACCCGCATGCAAATTTGCGGATCAAAGGAATATCCATACCGCCGACAAAACCGACTGTGCCGGATTTGGATGCTTTGGCGGCTGCAACGCCCACCAGATACGAACCTTCGTGTTCGTTAAACACAACCGAACGCACGTTTGGCTGGTCCACGACCATATCGATGATTGCAAACTTGGTGTCGGGGAAGTCAGCCGCAACCTGTTCAAGCGCCGTTGCGAATGCAAATCCGGTCATGACGATCGGGTTGCTACCTGCTTCTGCAAAACGGCGCAGGGCCTGTTCGCGTTGTGCTTCTGAAGTAAGTTCGATCTCCCGAAACGATCCTCCGGTTTCTTCGGCCCATTTGGTGGCACCGGCAAAAGCGGCCTGATTGAATGACTTGTCGAATTTACCGCCAAGATCAAAGATGATGGCAGGGTCGGCAGCGACAGCACTGGCGGTAATCGCCAAAGTCGCAGCCGCGCCAAGGAATTTCTGCATAAGGGTCATAGGTTTCTCCCGGTTGTTGGCTTTGACGAGCCTTCGTTGGTCCGCTGGCCAATATAAAAGATGCAGATCTTTACTGATCATTGGCAATTAAGGCCGCACCGACCCACGGCGGTCAATAACTTTTTACCATTTGGTCCAAGACAATGCGGGTTTGCTTGTGGATAAGTCGGTTGCCGGCAAATTATGGTCCAACCAGCGGCTTTGAAAGCAAAATAGCGTCCGTCGCGGTCGTGCTATTTGTCACGTAATAGCCCCTCCGGCGACCAGATTCGATATAACCATGCCCGGAATATAGTGCGATTGCTGGCTTGTTGTTTGCCGCGACTTCCAGAAAGCAGGTCGCGCCACCGCGCCGTTTGGCTAGGAATTCAAAATCTGAAAGAAGAATTCCCGCTATTCCTCTTCGACGACGAACAGGTGAAACGGCTATCGTAAGAAGATCAACTTGGTTCATGACCACACGACCCAGCACAAAGGCTTGATGGTCGCCGATGAAAACCGTGTTTTGATCGGCCAAAAGATTTGTAAATTCGCGGGCATTCCACGGTCGAGGTGTTTTGAAACACAGGGCGTGCAACGCAGCCAGATCGGCCGGGTCAACAGTCATGGCAAAATTGCAGGTGCCGGATTTTTGGGTGGAGCGGCGTCAGGTGCGCGCAGATAAAGCGGGACGGGGCGGGATTTAGTGCTGTGCATGCGGCGTTTGGCGATACGTCCGATTGCGACAGCAATTGGAAACATCGGTGCGCTGACATGGCCTGCGCATTCCTGGGCAACTAACCCGGCGTCAAATCCAACCACAGAAGGTTCTGCGCGCGCCGGGACTAAGGGCAAAGTATCAAGAGTGCATTTAGTTGGTTGTGCGCCGTCGAGATTTCCAAATACCTGAAGATAGTAATTTCCGTGACGCGCATCCAATACCGATACAACAACGCCTTCCAAGCCCGCAGCCTGCGCTTGCAGTGAAGAAACCCCTACAGCGGGAATGCCAAGCGACATTGCCAATCCGCGCGCCGCGGCTACAGAAATTCGGATACCGGTGAAATTTCCCGGCCCGACCCCAACACCAATGCATCCAAGGTCGTTCCAACCCGCGCCAGCTTTTGACAGCAGGCCGTCCAGCAAAGGGAAAAGCCGCTCGGCCTGCCCTTTGGCGATCGGCTCTGTCAATTCATGCAAAACTTGTTCGCCACAAAGCAAAGCGGCCGCGCAATGCGCGACCGATGTGTCAAATGCCAGTGTCAGACTATCAGGTTGCAACCGGTCGAACCTCTAGCACTTCGGGGATGTAGTGGCGCAACAGGTTCTCGATACCCATTTTCAGCGTGAGCGTTGATGACGGGCACCCCGCGCAGGCACCTTGCATATGCAGAAAAACAACACCCTGATCGAACCCGTGAAAGGTTATGTCACCGCCGTCCTGAGCAACGGCCGGGCGCACCCGGGTGTCCAGCAATTCTTTGATCTGATCGACGATTGCACTGTCGGGGCCATCGTGGGCGGCATGACCGGTGTCGCCAGATTCACCTTCCAGAACCGGCTGCCCGGACTGGAAATGTTCCATGATGGCGCCCAATACTGCGGGCTTAATATGATCCCATTCGGTGGCTTCTGTTTTGACAACGGTCACAAAGTCATTGCCGAAAAAGACACCAGTAACGCCGTCTACCCCAAATATTCGCTGGGCCAGAGGGGATTTAGAAGCAGTGTCTGCTGTCGGAAAGTCGGCTGTTCCTGTTTCCAATACGGTTTGGCCCGGAAGGAATTTCAGCGTCGCAGGGTTTGGCGTAGATTCTGTTTGAATGAACATGCACGTGTCCTTTGTTCTGCAACCGGATATGTGCCTGACGGGGGCTCAAGTCAAGGTTTACGCACCGATATTCAGGTGATTGCTTCCAGCCGTTCCTTTGACAATTCGCCCGGCACAATCGTTACTGGTATAGGCAGATCACCGGATGAGCGTGACAGCAATGTCACCAGCGGTCCGGGTCCCTTTTTGTCGCTTCCAGCCCCCAGAACCAAAACGCCGATTTCGGAATCTTCGCGGATTTGGGACAAGATCTCAGGCACTGAATCGCCTTCTCGGATCACCAGTTCTGGGTCTACATCCTGCTTGTCGCGCATCCATTTGGCAAAAACTTCGAAATGGGCGTGGATGCGTTCGCGCGCTTCTTCACGCATAATGGCGCCCACGCCGATCCAGTGCTGGAACTCCTCGGGTGGAATGATCGAAATAACCTGAACACCGCCGCCGGTCCGACGCGCCCGCATTGCCGCAAATCGCATTGCATTCAGGCATTCCCGGCTGTCATCAAGTACGACAAGAAATTTACGCATCGACTGGCCTCCATATTTTTGGGGAATGATGACGCAGAGCGCATCACAGTGCAACTACCGGTTCGTTGAAAGTGCCCAGTCCCAATATAGGTCCCGCACGCGGTGCGTGACTGGTCCGACCGGGTATTTGGTGCCATCAAATTCTGTAACCGGCATCACCTTGGACATGTTCCCCGAAAGAAACACCTCATCGGCGCCGTGAAAGTCGTCAAATGTCAGAACCGTTTCGTGAACTTTGGTGCCGTCTGCTGCAAGGTTGGAAATATGTCGCGCGCGGGTGATCCCTGCTAAAAACGTACCGTTTTCAACCGGTGTAAACACCTGACCGTCCTTGACCATGAACACATTGGTTGTCGCGGTTTCGGCGACATTGCCAAGTGCGTCGGCGACCAGCGCATTGCCGTAACCCTTGGCAATTGCTTCGG
>JAHRVD010000033.1 GCA_019090845.1 Marinosulfonomonas sp. | reverse complement strand
GGCTTTAACGCCGGGGATCGTGCGTTCTGGCGTGAGCGGTCCAGTTACATTGCCTTTCGCGGAACGGCGCAGCAGTGGCCCGACAGGCTGACGCAGATACTAGACGACAACAAAATCACCGATATCGTGCTTTACGGCGACACCCGGCCGGTTCACGCCGCTGCCGTGGCCGCGGCCAAGGCGCGGGGCCTGCGTATCCATGTCTTTGAAGAAGGGTATTTGCGCCCCTATTGGGTGACCTATGAGCGCGATGGCTCCAACGGCCATTCACAACTGATGGATATGAGCGTGGCCGACATCCGCCACCGCCTGCAACAGGCAGATCTGGACCTGCCAGAGGTGCCGGGGCACTGGGGCGAGATGCGCCAGCATATTTTCTATGGTGCGCTTTATCATTGGTTCGTGATGGCGCGAAATCAGAACTACCCGAATTTTGCGCCCCATCGGGCCATTTCGGTGCGTCAGGAATTTAAGCTGCACCTAAAACGGCTGACCCTGATGCCATGGCACCGGATCGACCGGCTGATCGCCACTCGACGCATAAAAAGGGGCGGGTTTCCCTATCATATCGGGCTGTTACAGCTGGAACATGATGCAAGCTTTACCGCCCATTCCCCTTTCACCACGATGAGCGATTTCCTGGCAGTGGTGATCGAGAGCTTTGCCGCCGGCGCCCCCACACACCACCATCTGGTATTCAAGGCGCATCCGCTGGAAGACGGCCGCACCCCGCTGAAACGCGATATCGCGCGCCTCGGCGCCGATTTTGGCGTCGCCGACCGGCTGCATTTTGTGCGTGGCGGCAAGCTGGCGTCCCTGCTGAACCATGCCCGCAGCGCCGTAGCAATCAACACGACCGCAGCCCAACAGGTGCTTTGGCGCGGCATCCCGTTAAAGGTTTTCGGGACCGCAATATACGCCAAACCGGAATTCGTTTCAGATCAGCCACTGGCCCGGTTTTTCGCCACCCCCCGGCGTCCGGATCTGGAAGCCTACCTCGATTTCCGCCTGTTTTTACTGGAAACATCGCAAATACCGGGTGGCTTTTATTCAGCCCGGGGGCGCCAGCAACTGTTGCGCCGGATGGCGGACATGATGCTGTCCCAAGACACTCCCTATATGGCCCGCCCCAAAACTCAAGCGGCAAGCGGGCAACAGTTACGAGTGGTTAAATAACCGCCCCGCAGGCATCACTGGATTTTTGCGCCAAACGCCGGTAGGTTAACAAAAAAAAGACTATCAGGCAGAGTTTCAGGTCGAGGAGACCAAGCAGTGTTTACTTCTCCGACACGGGCGGCGCGTATCGCCGTGATTTTTGTGCTTGTGGCAACTTTGGCCGCATGTGCCTTGCCCCGTTCAGGCCCCAACAAGCGGGAAATCTATTCCGGCTCAGTGCAAAAAAATGGCGACGCTTTTGTAGTGGCCGTTAACGACCGGGTGACACGGGCAACCGCGATTGTTCCGGCTTTTGGTTTCACACAGCAATTCATCAACGCAGCCAAAATTGGCTCTGATACGATCAGTGCGGGCGACACGCTTGGCCTGACGATCTGGGAAAACGTTGATGACGGATTGCTGGCCAGTCAGGGAGCAAATGCGGCTTCGCTGGAAGAGGTGCAAGTTGACGGCGCTGGTTATATTTTTGTCCCCTACGCGGGCCGCATTCGCGCCGCTGGCAACACACCCGAAGCACTTCGCCGGGTGATTACCGAAAAACTGGCCAACCAGACCCCGGACCCGCAGGTGCTGGTGCGCAGACTTGCCGGGGACGGATCGACCGTTTCCATTACCGGGTCAGTCGGTGGTCAGGGGATTTACCCGATCGAGCGGCCCACCCGCACCCTAACGGCAATGCTGGCACGCGCCGGTGGCGTCACCATTGAACCCGAGATCGCTCAGGTCACGGTATTTCGCGCCGGGCAGCAGGCCAAAATCTGGTTTCAGGACCTCTATAAAAACGCCAACTACGACATTGCCATGCGCGGCGGTGATCGCATTCTGGTCGAGGAAGACACCCGTTCTTTCACCGCCCTTGGTGCAACCGGCACACAGAACCGCGTCGCTTTTGAAAGTCAGGCCCTGTCCGCAATCGAGGCGATCGCGCAGGTTGGCGGGCTAAGTTCAGCCGTCGCCGACCCAACCGGGGTCTTTGTTTTCCGCAATGAAACCGAGGAAATTTCCAATCTGGTTCTTGGGCGCGACGATCTGATCGGGGCACAGCGACTGATCTATGTTCTGAACCTGACCGAGCCCAACGGCGTGTTTATGGCGCGCGATTTTGTCATTCGCGACGGTGACACGGTCTATGTGACCGAGGCGCCGTTCGTGCAATGGTCAAAGTCCCTGAACGCGATTATCGGCACGCTTGGCACAGCCAACACGCTGAACAGTCTGGCCAACAACTGATTATTGCTTATGCAAGATGACACTTCAGGCATCGCCGCCGGGAACCACCCTTCCCGGCGGCTTTACGTTTACAACGGCGGTTTCCTGACCCAACCCCGCATCCGGCGCATTCTGGAATTGTCGGGCTGGCGCATCAGTCTTGGCAAACCGGGCGATGGCGATGACTGGGTCGGCGTCTGGGGCAAAAGCCCGACCTCACCGCGCGGCGAGGGCGTTGCCGCGCGCACCGACGCGCCAATCCTGCGGGTCGAGGACAGTTTT
>JAHRVD010000032.1 GCA_019090845.1 Marinosulfonomonas sp. | reverse complement strand
TGCAGGTTCGCAACGCCAGATCACGTTTCCCGGATGCCTGTTCCAGATACGCAACGGTCGCGGCATACAGCGTTGGTACACCGCAAAATACGGTTGCGCGTTCCTTTTCCAGAATATCGACCACAACGTCTGGTGTCGGTCGTCCTGCAAGCAATACTGTCGTCGCCCCGACAGACATCGGGAATGTCATTGCATTCCCCAAACCGTAGGCAAAGAAAATTTTGGCCACAGAATAAACTACATCGTCTTCGCGAATTCCCAGCACTTGGTCGCCATAGGTATCAGCAGTCGATTTCAGGCTGTCATGAATGTGACGCACCCCTTTGGGTTGGCCAGTTGACCCGGAAGAATACAGCCAGAATGCGACTTCATCGCCCGACACTTCGATTGGATCAGAAGGAGCGCACCCATCAAGGAAATCCGAATAGGACACCATTTTGTCCGGGGCATCGCCGCCAATCACAACGACCTTCCGCAGATAAGGATTATCTTTCAGCGCAGGGCCAACAACAGGCAACAATTCTTGCGACACAAAAAGGCAGGCAGCTCTGCTGTCGCGCAACACCGTGTCATATAGCGACGTTGACAGGAGAGTATTAAGAGGGACAGGTATAACACCGTCCTTCAGGCAACCCCAAAAGATCTGCGGATATTCGATCTGGTCGAGAACCAGCACGATGGCACGTTCCTCGCGCTGAATTTCGGCCCGGGTAAGCGCACCTGCCACACGTCCAGACTGCGTCGCCAGTTCGCCATAAGTGATCTGCCGGCGATCATCTGCAGCTTCGCGGAAAGCGATTTTTTCTGCGCGCCCCTCTGTTACATGCCTGTCGACAAAATATAGCGCAGCATTCCGATTTTCCGTCATTTTTGGCTCTTCCTTTCGGTTTTCCCGAAACCTTAACTCTCAACTGACTTTCGGCGTGTTTTTCATTTTTTTTGCGCGCAGTATTCCATGGCGCAGTATATCCAAAAAGCGTCGCGACCGCCCTCTGAATCATCTATTCTACATACTGTATATCGTTCAAATTATGCAACATAGTGCTTTACCAATTGCATTTTTTTGCATAAATAGGCTTCATTTAAGGGGTTCCTATGACCGCGTGCACAACGAGCACAGGCTGGAATTCTCACTTTTCTGGGAGGAAATCATGCAAAACTGGATATCACGTATTGCCGTGGCTGCGGTGCTTTCTACAGCGGGGGCTTCGGTCGCTCTGGCAGAAACAACTGTCGGCCTGCTGCTGCCAAAAAGCGGCGTGTTCGCGGCCCTTGGCGCCGAAATCGACGACGGCTTTATGTTCGCTCTGGAAGAAGCCGGGCGGGTAGACGAATTCACAATTGTCCGTGAGGACACTGAAGTTAAGCCGCCGGTCGGACTGGCCAAGGCGCGCAAACTTGTGTTGCAGGACAAGGTCGACACGATTGTTGGCGTCGTTTCTTCGGGCGTGCTTGGCGCTATGCGCGATTTTGTGCATCAGGCCGAAGTTCCGCTGATCGTGGCCAATGCCGGCAATGATCACGCGACCGGTAAAAGCTGCAGCCCCTACATTGTTCGGGTCTCATTTTCCAACAGTCAGATCAACCGGCCAATGGGCCAGTGGATGTATGATCAGGGCGTTCGCAAGATTTACACTCTTGCCCCCGATTATGCCGCCGGACACCAGATGATCGAGGCCTTCAGCGGTTCTTTCACCGCTGCTGGTGGTGAGATCGTTGGCGGAGAGTTTACGCCATTTGGTCAGACCAATGACTTTGGCCCCTATCTGACAAGTGCACGCGCCACCAACCCGGATGGGATTTTCGTATTCTATGCGGGCGGTGAGGCGATCCGTTTCGTCAAGCAATACGGTTCGTTTGATATCAAGGCTGACGTGCCGCTTTATGGGTCGGGCTTTCTGACGTCTCCGCTTTATGTGGGCGCCGAAGGTGATGCTGCCGTAGGCGTCAAAGCTTCACTGCACTATGTGCCAACGCTCGACACGCCGGAAAACAACGCTTTTGTTGCGGCGTTCCAGGCCCGTTTTGACCGGACGCCGTCAGAGTACGCGGTGCAGGGTTACGATTCAGCCCGGCTGTTGATGGGGGCCATTGATGCGGGTGCAACTGATCGTGCCTCGATTGCGGCTGCTTTGCCCAAGGTTGCTTACACTGGCCCACGCGGACCGCTGGAAATTGATCCGGCGACCAATAATGTGGTTCAAAACATCTATATCTATGACACAGTCAAGGACGGCGACGGGCTGACCCAAAAAGTTGTCGGTCAGCTCACCGGTGTTCGTGACGACGTTAACGGATGTAAGCTGTAGAATATGACGGCGCCCCTTCCTGTCCGCAGGAAGGGGCATTGTTCCAAAGAGATCAGAGAAGTCGAATGAATGTCTGACGCCGGTTTCTGGATCCTGCAACTTTTGAATGCATTGCAGTATTCAATGCTGCTTTTTCTTCTGTCCATCGGTCTGACAGTGATCTTTGGCCTGCTGCATTTCATGAACTTGGCCCATGGCGCGCTTTACATGATGGGTGCCTATATTGGCATCAGCGTCGCTAGCGCGACCGGCAGTTTCTGGGCCGCATTCTTTCTGGCCCCCCTTGCCGTTACCGCAATAGGGGCGGTTTTGTATTTCACTCTGATCCGTCGATTACGTCATGCTGGCCCGATGAACCAGGTGCTGGTCACTTTCGGGCTGATCTTTGTATTC
>JAHRVD010000031.1 GCA_019090845.1 Marinosulfonomonas sp. | reverse complement strand
TATTGGGTTTCAAAGATCGCGCGCGATGGCCCCGAAGTGCTAAACAGCCATGAAAAGAATGGCCGCAAGGGCCTGCGATCCTATTCCATTTCTGGCCGTGTGAAGGCACCGGGAGTTTATCTGCTGCCTGCCGGTTCTACGGTTTTGGATTTGATTGCAGCAGCGGGCGGGATGCCCGACGGGCATGTGTTCAAAGCCTATCAGCCCGGCGGCCCCTCGGCGGGGTTGCTGCCCGCCAGCCTTGATAATGTGGCGATGGATTTTGACACCCTGCAGGAACACGACACGTTTATTGGCTCAGCAGCGATCGTAATATTGTCAGATCACGACAGCGCTAAAGCAGCCGCGCTGAACATGTTGCGGTTTTTTGAGGATGAAAGCTGCGGTCAGTGCACGCCCTGCCGGGTTGGTTGTGAAAAGGCGGTTAAGTTGATGCAGGCCGACGCTTGGGATCAGCCGTTGCTGGAAGAGCTGTGTCAGGCGATGGCGGATGCCTCGATCTGCGGACTGGGGCAGGCGGCCCCGAACCCGATCCGGCTGGTGATGAAACATTTTGGCGAGGAGATTTAGGATGTCCGAGCCGCGCAACATAACCTTTAATCTTGATGGGCAGGACGTGAGTGTCGCGCAGGGTCAGACGATCTGGCAGGCGGCCCATGGCGAAGGGTTGGTGATCCCGCATCTGTGCCACAAGCCCGCGCCGGGATATCGCCCGGATGGCAATTGCCGCGCCTGTATGGTCGAGGTTGAAGGCGACCGGACACTGGTGGCGTCCTGCATTCGCGAAGTGACCGAGGGGATGATCGTGCGCACCACAACGCCGCGCGCACAGACCGCGCGAAAGATGGTGATCGAGATGCTGGCAAGCGATCAGCCAGAGCGTGGCGCAGCGCATGACAAATCCTCGCATTTCTGGGATATGGCGGATCAGGTTGGCGTCAGCGCCAGCCGCCTGCCGCCGGTTGAAAAGGTGCGGGTTCCGCTGCTGGATGACAGCCATGTGGCGATGCAGGTCAATTTGGATGCCTGTATTCAATGCGGGCTGTGCGTGCGCGCCTGTCGCGACGTTCAGGTCAATGATGTGATCGGCATGGCGGGCCGCGGGCACGATGCCTATCCGGTGTTCGATCTGGCCGATCCGATGGGCGCATCAAGCTGTGTTGCCTGTGGCGAGTGCGTGCAGGCCTGCCCGACCGGCGCGTTGATGTCCGCCGCGGGTGTTGCTTCGGATGGGGTTGGTGACAGCACGGATTTTGACGCGGAAGTTGCGTCAGTCTGTCCGTTTTGCGGCGTCGGTTGCCAGCTTTCGTTCAAGGTCAAGGATGGCCGGATCAAGTCAGTGGATGGCCTTGACGGGCCAGCGAATGAGGGGCGTTTGTGCGTCAAGGGACGCTTTGGGTTTGATTATATTCACCACAAACACCGGCTGACCAAACCACTGATAAGGCGTGCGGATGCGCCGCCAAAGGGGTTGAACGTCGATCCGGCCAATCCGTTCACGCATTTTCGCCAAGCAAGCTGGGACGAGGCGCTAGACGCAGCTGCATTTGGTTTGCGCGGGTTGTCGGATGCGCACGGCGGGCAGGCCGTGGCCGGGTTTGGCTCGGCCAAATGTTCCAACGAAGAGGCATATCTGTTTCAAAAGCTGATCCGTCAGGGGTTTGGCCAAAACAACGTCGATCACTGCACAAGGCTTTGTCATGCATCCTCGGTCGCCGCACTTATGGAAAACGTCGGATCGGGCGCTGTTACCGCGACTTTTAATGAGATTGAGAACGCCGATGTGGCGATTGTTATCGGCTCTAACCCGGTCGAAAATCACCCCGTCGCGGCGACATATTTTAAACAGTTCGCCAAGCGCGGCGGCAAGCTGATCGTGATGGACCCGCGCGGGCAGGCGCTGAAACGCCATGCGACGCATATGTTGCAGTTTAAACCGGGCGCGGATGTGTCGATGTTGAACGCGATCATGCATGTGATCGTCGAAGAAGGTCTGTTTGATCGCCAGTATATCGAGGCGATGACCGAAAACTGGGATGCGATGAAGGCGCATTTGCAGGGTTTTCCGCCCGAAAAGATGGCCGAGCATTGCGGGATTGATGCGGATACATTGCGCGCTGTTGCCCGCGATTTTGCCGGTGCCAAGGCGGGCATGATTTTCTGGGGCATGGGTATCAGCCAGCATATCCACGGGACTGACAATGCACGTTGTTTGATCAGTCTGGCGCTGATGACCGGGCAGGTCGGGCGGCCCGGCGCGGGGCTGCATCCGTTGCGCGGGCAAAACAATGTGCAGGGGGCCTCGGACGCGGGGCTGATACCGATGTTTTTGCCCGATTACCAAAGTGTGACGGATGACGGGGTGCGCGCTGCCTTTACCGATGTCTGGCAGTCGGGAGATTTTTCAGCGCAGCCGGGGCTTACTGTGGTTGAGATCGTCGATGCGATTCATGGCGGCGATATTCGCGGCATGTATATTCTGGGTGAAAACCCGGCGATGTCGGACCCGGACGTTGAACATGCGCGCGCCGGGTTTGCAAAGCTTGACCACCTTGTCGTGCAGGACATTTTCCTGACCGAAACCGCGAATTTCGCGGATGTTATTCTGCCCGCCTGCGCCTGGCCCGAAAAGACTGGGACCGTCACAAACACCAACCGGCAGGTGCAGATGGGACGCCCCGCCGTTGCGCCGCCGGGTGAAGCAAAAGAGGATTGGTTGATTACAACAGAGCTGGCGCGCCGCCTTGGGCTGGACTGGTCTTATGACCATCCAAGTCAGGTGTTTGCTGAAATGAAGCTGAACATGGGCTCGCTGGCCAATATCACATGGGACAGGCTGCTCGCGGAAAACGCGGTGACTTACCCGTCGCTCAGCGCCGACGATCCCGGTCAGGCGATTGTGTTCGGCGACGGATTTCCACGGGCCAATGGCCGGGCGCGGTTCACCCCTGCAAATATCGTCGCGCCCGCTGAAACGCCGGATGAGCAGTATCCATTTGTGATGATTACCGGACGCCAGTTGGAACATTGGCATACCGGGTCTATGACCCGCCGATCACATGTTCTGGATGGATTAGAGCCAGAGGCAAACGCTTCGCTTCACC
>JAHRVD010000432.1 GCA_019090845.1 Marinosulfonomonas sp. | reverse complement strand
CGTTGTTCTCTTGGTGGGCGGATTTGGTTTGGTGAAATACCTGTGACACGTAACAAAGCGATCTTTTTGGCGGCGGGCGGATCAATGGCCCTGTTGATCAGCGTCTGGATATTTCAGGCGCTTGGTTATCCGCCCTGCAAGCTGTGCGTCTATCAGCGCTGGCCGCATGGGATTGGGGTTGCCATTGGCGTTGTTGCGTTGCTGATACCGCTGGCTGTGCTGCCTTTGCTGGGTGCTTTGGCCGCGCTGGTGACGGCGGGGATCGGGGTCTACCACACTGGCGTTGAGCGTGATTGGTGGGAAGGTCCGACAACCTGTACCAGCGGCGATATATCCGGGATTTCGCCCGATCAGTTGTTGAACCGTATTCTGGACGCTCCGCTGATCCGTTGTGACGAGGTGTCCTGGCAGTTTCTGAGCTTGTCGATGGCCAGTTGGAACGTATTGGTTTCGCTGGCTCTTGCGGGGATTTGGCTGTGGGCCTGGCGCCTGACGCGCACACCCCAACCAACTGCATTTCCGTTTGAATGATCCAGCCATTGCACCCCACATAAGGGGTGTGATAAGTTACTGATATCTAAATATAGAGCCACAGTCACAGGCGGCACCTTACGTGAACGACAATACAGAACCCACTGATAACGAAGACGAAAACCCGCCTGAACGGCCCCATTATGACGGGCCTGCGATTGACATAACAGATGAGATGAAAACATCTTATCTGGACTATGCCATGAGCGTGATCGTCAGCCGGGCAATTCCCGACCTTCGTGACGGGCTGAAACCGGTTCACCGGCGCATTCTTTATGCGATGGATGAGGCCGGAAACACCCATGACAAAGCCTACCGAAAATCCGCGCGCCCCGTGGCTGATACAATGGGTAAATACCATCCTCACGGCGATGCTTCGATCTATGACGCGCTGGTGCGGATGACGCAGAATTTCTCGATGTCACTGCCGCTTTTGGATGGTCAGGGCAACTTTGGCTCGATGGACGGGGATAAGGCGGCGGCGTTTCGTTATACCGAGGTTCGGCTGGACAAACCGGCCACCGCGATGCTGGCCGATATCGACAAAGATACCGTCGATTTTCAGGACAACTATGACGGCAAGGACCGCGAACCAACGGTTCTGCCCGCCCGCTTTCCCAATATGCTGGTCAACGGCGGCGGCGGTATCGCTGTCGGCATGGCCACCAATATTCCGCCCCACAATCTGGGCGAGGTAGTGGATGCCACCCTGGCGTTGATCCAAACGCCTGATATGTCGATCGAGCAGTTGATAGAGATCATCCCTGCCCCCGATTTCCCCACTGGCGGCATCATTCTGGGCCGTTCGGGTGCACGCAAAGCCTATCTGGAAGGGCGCGGTAGCGTCGTGATCCGCGCCAAAACCCGGATCGAGGAAATTCGCAAAGACCGCTTTGCAATTGTGCTCGATGAGATCCCATATCAAGTCAACAAAGCCAGCATGATCGAAAAGATCGCCGATCTGGTGCGCGAGAAAAAGCTTGAAGGTATCGCCCATGTTCGGGACGAATCTGACCGGATCGGCGTGCGCGTTGTGGTCGAGCTGAAACGCGATGCCACAGCCGAGGTCTTGCTGAACCAATTGTTCCGCTACACGCCGATGCAAACCTCTTTTGGGTGCAACATGCTGGCGTTGAACAGTGGTCGCCCGGAACAGCTGACGCTTTACGATTTCTTGCGCCATTTCATAACCTTCCGCGAAGAAGTTGTTGCACGTCGCACCGCCTATGAACTGCGTCGCGCCCGCGAACGCAGCCATATCCTGTGTGGTCTTGCGGTCGCCGTTTCTAATGTGGATGAGGTGGTGGCGACGATCCGTGCCTCGGCTGATCCGGCAGACGCCCGGGTGCGCCTGATGGGGCGGCGCTGGCCTGCTCAGGACATTGCCGAGTATATCAAACTGATCGACGATCCGACCCATACGATCAACGACGATGGCACCTATAACCTTTCGGAAATTCAGGCCCGCGCCATTTTGGAACTGCGTCTGCAACGCCTGACGGCCATGGGCGTCAAAGAAGTTACCGACGAGCTGCAGGAACTTGCGGCTAACATCAGGGAATACCTTGATATTTTGCGCTCACGCGATCGGATCATGGCGATCATCAGCGATGAGTTGCGCGAAGTTAAAGAAAAATATGCAGTGCCGCGTCGCACCGAAATCGTCGACTGGTCCGGCGATATGGACGACGAAGATCTGATCGAACGCGAAGATATGGTTGTCACCATAACCTCGGGCGGCTGGGCCAAACGCACCCCGCTTGCGGAATTCCGCGCGCAACGTCGTGGTGGCAAAGGCCTGTCAGGCATGTCCACCAAAGAAGAGGACGTTGTCACCACCCTTTTCGTGGCCAATACCCATACGCAGCTGTTGTTCTTCACCACCGACGGGATTGTCTATAAGCTGAAAACATGGCGCCTGCCCCAAGGCGGTCGCACCGCCAAAGGCAAGGCGATCATCAATATCCTGCCAATTCCACAGGGTGTTTCGATTGCCGCGATCATGCCTGTCGATGCCCCGGAAGAGGACTGGAACGACCTTCAGATTTTCTTTGCCACAACGGCCGGTCAGGTGCGGCGCAACGCGCTGTCGGACTTTACCAATGTGAAATCCAACGGCAAAATTGCGATGAAACTGCCCGAAGATGTGCAAGTGGTAGATGCGCGCATTTGCACTGCGGATGACGACATTATGCTGGTAACATCTGGTGGCCGGGCGATCCGGTTCGCCAGCACGGATGTGCGAGTATTCAAGGGGCGCGATTCTACCGGGGTGCGCGGCATCAGACTGGGCGCCAAAGACAAGGTCGTATCAATGTCGGTGATCCGCCATTTCGTCGCCACCAGCGAAGAGCGCGCCGCCTACCTGAAAATGCGCCGTGCATTGGCCGGTGCCGCAGATGAAACCGGCGAAACCGATGACGATGACGCCGTTGCCGATATTTCAATTTCGCAAGATCGCTACAACGAGATGAACGCGGTCGAGAACCTGATCCTGACAATATCGTCCAAAGGCAGCGGCAAGCTGAGTTCCAGCCATGATTACCCGCTGCGCGGACGCGGCGGTCAGGGTGTGGCGGCGATGGATAAGGCCATGCGAGGCGGTGAACTGGTGGCCTCATTCCCGGTGGAAATGGACGACCAGATAATGCTCGCCACCTCTACCGGTCAGTCTATTCGCTGCCCGGTTAACGGTATTTCGTTCCGCTCGCGCAGTGCGGGCGGCGTCAATGTGTTCAACACGGCCAAGGGCGAAAAAGTCGTGTCAGTGGCCTGGATCGCCGAACAAGAAGACGAAACCGAAGAGGCCGAATAATCCCGGCCTGTTTTGGTTTCCGGCCAACCCGCCTTTTCAAATTGCGGGCGATGGCCTAAAGGGCGCGACATGGAAAAACTGAATATCATCGGCGGCGGATTGGCCGGCTGCGAGGCCGCTTGGCAAGCCGCCCAAATGGGCGTGTCTGTCACG
>JAHRVD010000030.1 GCA_019090845.1 Marinosulfonomonas sp. | reverse complement strand
TAAACCGATCAAGTCCCTGCCCAAATTCGGATTACAAACATCCGATAATTGGCTACCAAAAGATTCAAAACAAAATGCGCTTGCGCGAACATGGGACAAAACAATGAATCAGATCAAAATTATTTACTGGGCCAGCACTGGGTTGCTGTGCCTGATTTATTTCGGCGGAGCGGCATTTTATGCAACCCAAGGTACGATGGTCGCCGAGATTTATGGGATGATTGGGTATCCAACATATTTGATCAGCGTCCTGATAGTGGTTAAAATCCTTGGGCCGGTCGCGATCCTGTCGCGCATGTCGATTGCGCTAAGTGATCTGGCTTATGCCGGGATGTTCTTTCACCTGTTGTTGGCAATCTCGGCCCATATTAACGCCGGTGACAATGGCTACGCGCCTGCTGTGATTGGTCTGCTGTTGATGCTGGTTTCGTTTTTCACGCAGAACGCAGTTCGCAAAGGAGAGTCGCCGAATGCGGGCAATCGATTTGCAGTGACGACCTAAGGCAACAGCTTGCCGGCACGGGAAATACAACAGGGCGCGACGGACAGTGCGCTCTGTTCTAGGGACGGGGTGCGCAACCATCTGGATATTAGGGCCGGGGCTGGCCGAGGGCGATCAGCAGGCATCCCCGCATCCCTAAACAGGGCGAAACCTGATATGGCCCGAACCGACAAACCAAATTTACAATTCGCGCCAATTTCCAACAAGGCAATCGGCATTAGCGCAATTTGGCCATTGTGGCATGAACGACCTTAATGCGTTGGGCGTTGGGCGGGTGGCTGCCCAAAAACTTGTCGCCCGGATCGCGAATACGATTAAAGTACTTTGCGCCTAATATCGGGTCGTAACCCGCTTGGAAAGCAATGCGTGTGCCCATCGCGTCTGCCTGCAGCTCGTAATTTTTTGAAAACCGCCGCGCGCCTGCATTTGCACCGACATCCTGCGCACGTTCTACGGTGTCCGCGTCCCCCCCAGCTATAGTCGCCAAAACCGTGCCCAGCAGCGCACCGGTCATCGCGGATTCCTGAGTTTTGGCCAAATGACCGGAAATGTGGTGCGCCGCTTCGTGACCCAGAATAAACGCCAGTTCGTCCTGATTTTTCGCTTTATGAATCAGCGCCGCCGTAAATCCAATGACTGGCCGGTCAAATTTATCGATCGTTTGATAGGCATTTGCCGGTTGCGATTTGCGCGTATCAACGACAATTTGAAAATTGCAATTGGCGCCTGGGGCGGTTTTACGGCACATGTTTTTGGCCACTGGCAACATTCTGGCAACGACCGAGGAAAAAGCCACCGACGAAACCGCAGAAGCAGCCACCGGGGATGGTTCATGGGGGGCTTGGGTGTCTGGGACAATGGTCATGCATCCCGCAAAACTCAGCACCGCAACAAGCCCGAAATAAAACCGCATCTTTTCAACCTCCGCTCAATCAGCCGGCAGAATAGCAGGCCTGTCGCGCCGCGCCACCCAATTGCGCAGCCAATCAAGGCGTTCTAAGGTAAATCCATGTTTACAATTGAACACGAATTTGATGCCACCATCATTACCATTGTTGACGAAGGCAGTGCCCATCTAAAAGAAGATGTGACCATCCATACCTTCGAGGACTGCGTGACCGTAGAACAGTTTGATCCGCGAACCGACCGAGTTGACAAGGTAGCGTTTTCCCTTTCGCAGGTACGTGATTTGGCGGCCGCACTGGATCTGCCTGAAGGTGTTTACAGGTTGCAGGGGGATGAAAGCGGTAACAAAGATTAATTATCTCGCTCCGGCGGTTCTGCACCCCTGTTGGAGTGCAGAAATAATCCACGCTGCCAGTGGTGCCAGTTGCAATTATTCAGCAATGATCCCACAGGCTCTTGAACCGGGCGGCGCGATGCCCGACATATCCACAAACAACCGGAGACGCTGATGCCACCCCCAAACCCGGCCGCTATGGAATTTCTGTTAAAACGCCGTTCCCGCCCGGCAAAAACGCTGACCATGCCCGTTCCCACCCGCGATCAGCTTGCGCCAATCCTGACAGCCGCCGCGCGCAGTCCGGACCACGGAAAACTAGAGCCGTGGCGCTTTGTTGTGCTAGGGGTCGGCGCGATGGACCGACTGGCTGACCTTGCCGCACAACGAGGGTTGGCCCTTGGTCTGGAACAATCAAAAATCGACAAGGTCGTGGCCCAGTACCGCGACGCCAAGCTGGCAATTGTCGTTGTCGCCTGCCCTGTTCAATCGGATAAAGTTCCGGCCATCGAACAAGCTTATTCGGCCGGGGCGGTATGCCTTGCATTGCTGAACGGGGCACTGGCGTCCGGCTGGGGGGCTAATTGGCTGTCAGGCTGGGCCAGCCATGACCGCACATTCGTTCAGTCGGGCCTCGGGTTGAACCCCAGCGAAACCGTAGCAGGGCTTATCCATATTGGCACAGAGACCAGCGCCCCTCCGGAACGCCCGCGCCCGGATGTTGACAAGATCACCACATGGGTCGGCACATGATATTTCTGGATTTCTTCAAGGCCCTTGGCCAACTTGGCGATGCGCGCTTTCGCCGGGTGTTGTTTTTGGGCATTGGTCTGACATTTGCGCTGCTGTTTGGGGCCTATGCGGTCGTCCTGTGGCTGGTGAACATCTTTGCGCCCGACGTAGTAACCCTGCCGTTTGTGGGCGAGGTTCACTGGGTCGACGACCTGCTGTCCTGGGGATCGGTCCTGCTGATGATCGTTCTGTCCGTGTTCCTGATGGTGCCGGTAGCGTCTGCTTTTACGTCAATGTTTCTGGATGATGTGGCCGACGCTGTGGAAGAGCGTCACTTTCCGGCCCTTCCGGTCGCAGACCGGGTCTCCTTTGTTGTCGCCCTTCAGGACACGCTGAATTTTCTGGGCCTTCTTGTCGTGGCAAATATTCTGGCACTGATCCTTTACCTGATCTTTTTGCCCGTGGGTCCGCTGATTTTCTGGGGCCTGAATGGGTTTTTACTGGGTCGCGAGTATTTTCAGCTTGTCGCGATGCGTCGCATTGGGCGGCAGGGTGCCAAGGCAATGTTTCGCGCCAACCTGCCGCAAATCTGGCTGGCGGGGGCGCTGATGGCTATGCCTTTGTCGATACCTTTCGTGAACCTGCTTGTTCCTATTCTGGGCGCGGCAACATTCACCCATCTTTTTCACCGGCTGCACAGCAAGAACCCGGCCGCCAATTGGGTTTGATCGGCGCGCACGCGCGTTAGCGGTCGCCCACACGCCCGAACCAATCCGGATCACTGACCGAGATCACGCCAGAAATAATCACACCGGCGATGATCGCCCACACGACAAAAGCAACGGCCGTTACGATCAACATAGTGCGTTTAAGGTTAAAGTTCGCAGGCGCACCGGCTTGGGTGCCCGGAACGATTTCGCCCTCGTCACCCTGCGTGCGCAGCCGAATTGGCAGGGTCACGAACAACACCATGAACCAAACAACCGCAAACAATACAAAACCGGATGTGACGGCCATCAGACCTGTTCCAACTCGATCAGCGTTCCATTAAAATCTTTTGGGTGCAAAAATAGAACCGGCTTTCCATGCGCCCCTATCTTTGGCTCTCCACCACCTAAGACCCGCGCTCCGCTGCTTACCAGCTTGTCCCGCGCGACAATAATATCGTCTACCTCATAGCAGATATGGTGCATTCCGCCGGATGGGTTTTTGGCCAGAAACGCAGCGATTGGACTATCTTCGCCCAATGGGTGCAAAAGCTCGATCTTGGTGTTGGGAAGTTCAATAAAGACAACCGTCACACCATGGTCAGGCTCTTGCTGTGGCGGGCGAACCGTCGCCCCCAGAATATCGCGATACTGCGCGGAAGCCGCCTCAAGATCAGGCACCGCGATTGCGACATGGTTAAGACGTCCGATCATATTTGGCTCCTAATTTAGTTGGCAAGATTATCGCGGTCTGCGGCGCCTCCCGCAAGGGCCTGCGAAACCAGATTCGCCAGATTAACCCGTGATTCACCACATTTGGCATTTAATCCGACTCACACACCTTGGGGAGGCAAACAAATGCCCGACGATCTGGACAGTTTTATGATCATGCAGTCGCCCACCAGCGAACGCCCGCTGTTGGGGCTGACAGTGCTTGTGGTCGAAGACAGCCGTTTCGCAAGCGAGGCAATGCGCCTTTTGTGCCTGCGTTCAGGTGCCCGCATCCGCCGCGCCGACAGCCTGAAATCGGCTCGGCGCCATTTATCCGTCTACCGCCCAGCGGTCACTATTGTCGATCTCGGGTTGCCGGATGGGTCCGGCGCTGACCTGATTGCTGAGCTGACCCAAGTCAGTCCGCGCGTGGGCGTGGTTCTGGGCATAAGCGGCGATACAAATGGCGAGGCCACCGCCCGCGCGGCTGGAGCCGATGATTTTCTGCCCAAACCAATCGAAAGCTTGTCGGTATTTCAGCAGGTGGTGTTGACACATTTGCCGGTGAGCGCGCACCCAAAAGGCCTTCGTCTTGTCGCAGACGACGCAATTTGCCCTGATCCGATTGCACTGCATGATGACCTGAAACACATTTCAGAGGTGTTGAAGGCTTCGGTTCAGGACGACAAGGTGCTGGCCTATGTCGCCCAATTCCTGTCGGGCGTCGCCCGCATCGCCCATGATGACGGGCTGGAAGCAGCGGCAACGTCGCTGGACAGGAACCGGCGAAATGGTCAGCCGCTCAGCAGCGACGTCGAACAGATTTCCGAACTGGTTCAGGAGCGCCTGGAAGGGCGCAAAGTGGTTTAGTGCAAGATCGGGTCATGCGCTGCAAGGACGGGATCAGTCAAATCCGACAGGCGCAGTTTTTGCCGTCCGGCGGCATCAAAATTACTCGTCGCCAGCCATTTCCGAAACGCCGCTTCCAGCGCCGGCCATTCACTGTCAATCGCCGCAAACCACGCGGTATCCCGGTTTCGGCCCTTAACCACCAGCGCTTGGCGGAAAACCCCCTCATAGCTCAGGCCCAACCGCTGTGCGGCCCGTCGCGACCCAAGGTTGGAGGCATTGCATTTCCATTCATACCTGCGATAGCCCGCCTCAAAGGCCCATTGCATCATCAGGAACATCGCCTCGCTCGCAGCACGGGTGCGTTGAAGAGCGGGGGAAAAATTGATGTTCCCAACCTCGATCGAACCTGCTTGGGGCGAAACCCGCATGAAACTGGCAATCCCACCAAACCCACCCAGTTCCTTGTCGTAAATCGCGTAGAACAGCGGGTCAGTGCCACCTTCGACACTTTCAACCCAGTTGGCGTAGTCCTCGGCCTTAGAAAACGGGCCGTATGTCATGTAATCCCAGATACCGTCGTCGAGCGAATTTTCCTTGTGAATCGCTTTGGCGTGGGCCCTTCGCGACAGCGGTTCCAGGCGACAAAACTTTCCCTCCAACACCTCGCCGATTGGTGGCTTGGGCGGCGACCAGCCTACAATTTTGGCATCTATATCTCTGATATTACTCATCTTTTTCCCAATTTCTGCAGGCTTTTATCGTGGCGCGCATACGACAATAACACGAATATGAACCTCAAATACCGTATTTCTGCCCGATTTCAACGCGACTTTTATCTGATCAGGGGAGTGCTGATTAGCCTCGGGCAAACGTTTGAATTTGGAGTAACCGGCATGCAAAATCTTATTCAACGCTTTTGGAACGATGAACTTGGCAGTTCACTGATTGACTGGTGTGTTTTCGGAGCCGGAGTTGTGTCACTTAGCGTTGCTGTCGTAACCACGCTGGCCTGAATCAAACATCAGAGAACTTTGCGATGGTTTTCGATCCTGGACATCAGCCCGCCAATTTTGGCGGGCTTTGCTTTGCGCAATCGGTCGACATAAGCCACTCGAAAACCTGTGCGAATCTTTGACAAAATTCCGTACGAACCGAATTTGAGGCCGATTGCGAGCAGGTTATATCGCCCAGGATTTCCGAATTCAGAACAATTTCGCGCTGCTTTGATGTTTACTGCACGCGTTGAAACAGTCCAGCCAACAAACCCGCTCATAACCCCGAAAACCTTAATTCAGTCACATTTTCAAAGGAAACCATTCAAGTGCGCGGTCTAACCGCAATTGTAATGTGTACGAGTATGAGGTTTCAAAATGGCAGTATTTTCCTGCAAATTTTTCCATGAAGAAGACGGCAATGCAACGATCGACTGGATTGTTTTAACGGCCAGTTTGGTCATACTTGGTCTGACAATCGGGTATGTTGTTTCAAATGGTGCCAATGACGTCGCTACAGAAATAAACACGTCGCTTGGTTCGTTGGAGCCATCAAACCAGAATAGCTGAAGCTGCGTCGTGATTCAGCCCCGTTGCTATTGGTCCGGGACAACACGAAGGTGCAACTCGCGCAGTTGTTCATTTGTTGGATCGCTTGGTGCATTCATCATCAGGTCTTCAGCCCGCTGGTTCATCGGGAACATAATTACCTCGCGGATGTTTGCTTCGTCAGCCAGTAGCATCACAATTCGGTCAATTCCCGCCGCACATCCGCCGTGTGGCGGTGCGCCGTATGCGAATGCGTTGACCAGACCGCCGAAACGGGCCCGCACTTCGTCTTCGCTGTATCCCGCAATCTCAAAGGCCTTGAACATGATTTCCGGCCGGTGATTACGGATAGCACCGCTCAGCAATTCATAGCCGTTGCACGACAGGTCATATTGATACCCAAAAACCTCAAGCGGATCGCCGCTCAAAGCCTCTAAGCCGCCCTGCGGCATCGAAAACGGGTTATGTTCAAAATCAACCTTTCCAGTTTCCCCATCCCTTTCGTAGATCGGAAAATCGACGATCCACGCGAAGGCGAACCGGTTCATATCGGTCAGGCCAAGCTCCTGCCCGATAGCGTCGCGCGCACGCCCTGCAATGGCCTCGAATACTTTTGGCTTTCCGGCCAGAAAAAACGCTGCGTCGCCGACGCCAAGATCAAGCTGCTGGCGGATTGCTTCGGTGCGCTCTGGCCCGATGTTCTTGGCCAATGGTCCGGCTGCTTCCATCCCGTCAGCACCCTCGCGCCAAAAGATATAGCCCATCCCAGGCAGACCTTCTTTCTGCGCGAATGCGTTCATCCGGTCGCAAAATTTGCGCGAGCCGCCGGTCGGTGCCGGAATGGCGCGAATTTCGGTGCCATCCTGCTCCAGAAGTTTCGCGAAAATCGCGAAACCACTGTCTCGAAAGTGGTCAGAGACCACTTGCATTTTAATTGGGTTTCGCAAATCAGGCTTGTCCGAACCATACCAAAGGGAGGCGTCGCGATAGGAAATCTGCGGCCATTCGGTGTCAACGGGTCGACCGCCGCCAAACTCTTCGAACACGCCCTTTAGGACGGGTTCGACAGTGTCAAAAACATCCTGTTGGGTGACAAAGCTCATTTCGATATCAAGCTGATAGAAATCTGTGGGCGAACGATCAGCGCGCGGGTCTTCGTCACGAAAACACGGGGCGATTTGGAAATACTTGTCAAATCCGCTGACCATGATCAGCTGTTTGAACTGTTGCGGCGCCTGTGGCAGCGCATAAAATTTGCCCGGATGCAGACAGCTGGGCACCAAAAAGTCGCGCGCACCTTCGGGGCTTGATGCGGTAATGATCGGCGTCTGAAATTCATTAAACCCATCGTTCCACATCCGCTTGCGAATGCTGGCCACGACGTTGGATCGCAGGATCATGTTGTCCTGCAGTTTTTCACGCCTCAGATCCAGATACCGGTATTTCAGTCGGGTTTCTTCGGGGTACTCCTGATCGCCAAACACCATCAACGGCAGTTCTTCGGCAGCGCCCAAAACCTCCAGATCACGGATATAAACCTCAATGTCACCGGTCGGAATTTTTGGGTTTTCTAAACCGTCGCCACGCAGCTTCACCTCGCCGTCAATGCGTACGCACCATTCTGAGCGCAGTTTTTCGACTTCGGAAAATACCGGGCTATCGGGATCACACAACACCTGTGTCATTCCGTAATGGTCCCGCAGATCGATAAACAGCACGCCACCATGGTCGCGCACCCGGTGCACCCAGCCCGACAGGCGGACGGTCTGACCGACATTGCTTTTGTTTAGTTCGGCGCAAGTTTGGCTGCGAAAGTCGTGCATAGCTATCCCTCTGGGAGCTGTGGAAATCATCGCGCCGATACACCGCGCCTTGGGCG
>JAHRVD010000431.1 GCA_019090845.1 Marinosulfonomonas sp. | reverse complement strand
TTGACCAAATGGTCAGGAACACGCTAGCAGAGGGATAGAGGCAGTCAAGGACTTCGCGGCACCACCAGCGCGACCATTGCATCTTTGGAAAAGAACATAATATGGATAGACCTTAATCAGGAACAAACACCGATATCCGCTTTGAGCAGGCTTTTTGATGACCCGACCCCGGCCCAAAACCCGTATTCAGATAAAAAATACGCGTGCCATTCTTGAGGCGGCGCTAGAAGTCTTTTCCCAACACGGGTTTCGCGGCTCCACGGTGGACCAGATCGCGGACGCCGCCGGTTTGTCCAAGCCCAATCTGCTTTACTATTTTCCATCCAAAGAAGCGATCCATCTGGAATTACTGGCAGGCCTGATGGACACTTGGCTTGCGCCTTTGCATCAGCTTAACACGGACGGCGATCCAGTGGATGAAATCGTCGGCTACGTTTTGCGCAAACTTGCCATGGCGCGGGAATTACCCCGCGAAAGCCGCCTGTTTGCCAATGAAATCGTGCAAGGAGCGCCACGGATCATTGACCAGATAGAGGGCGATTTGCGCGATCTTGTGGATGAAAAATGCAAAGTTATTCGAGATTGGATAAAGCAGGGTAAACTGGCCGACGTCGATCCCTACCATCTAATATTTTCGATCTGGGCCACGACACAACATTACGCGGATTTTGATGCGCAGGTGCGCGGTATTCTGCACCCCAAAAAAGATGCGCATTTTGCCGATGCGGCAGAATTTTTAGAGAACTTCTATCGACGTGCGTTGGCAGTAAGTTGAACAGGCGCCGTTAACCTTCTGCTCAGAAGTTCTGCCCGGAATTAACGTTCTGCAAACCTTTGGCACTGTATTTTCTGTATGTGGGGGCTCTGCATCAGGAGCAGTGGAAATGAGCGGTTTCAGCTCGGTTCGGTCAGCGGCGGCACCGCTGATCAGTCAACGTTTACCACAGGAAAAGGCCAGCAAACCGGCCTCTGGGTTTGAGCCGGGCGAATCGCGCAAACCTCTCGTCCAAAACCATCAGATAACGGTTTCCAATTCAGAATATGACGCGACCAAAACCCGTGCCCGGCCGGACGAAGACACACCAACCGGCCCGCCCCCGGCGTTTGAGGCCAGCTTGCTGGAACTGGAAACAAACCTAGAGATCGTCATCAAACGGGTCGAAGCAGCGCGGGAAAAAGCACGTATCGCGCTGGCAATCAGCCCCGAACCACCCTGGGATCAAGACGGCGCGCAGGACATTACTCAGCCACTTTGACCGCAGCGGGATTATTCGCGTGGGTCGTCCAGTTGGCATAATCGGCCTGAACCGGCTGCCCGGTTCGCTGATCCACGGCACCGGCAGGCAGACGTTCCATACTGATGCAACCTTCAACCGGGCAAACATCGACGCAAAGATTGCAAGCAACGCATTCGTCGTCCTGCACCTCAAACACCCGGTCCGCTGACATCGAAATGGCCTGATGGCTGGTGTCTTCGCAGGCAGCAAAACAGCGTCCGCATTTGATACAATCATCCTGATTTATCTTGGCTTTACTGATCGCATTCAGGTTCAGATATTGCCAATCAGTCACATTGGGCACAGCCATGCCGACGACATCTGCAACCGAAGCATGATGTTTGTCATCCATCCATTGCGACAAGCCAGAGATCATTTCTTCAACAATTTTAAAGCCATAGGTCATTGCAGCGGTGCAGACCTGAACATTGCCCGCACCAAGCGCCAGATATTCCGCCGCGTCGCGCCATGTCGTGATGCCGCCAATCCCCGAGATTGGCAGGCCCCGCGTTTCAGCGTTGCGGGCAATTTCAGCCACCATGTTCAGCGCAATCGGTTTCACAGCCGGGCCGCAATAGCCCCCGTGGGTGCCTTTTCCGTCAATCGTAGGTTCGGGGGCCATGATATCCAGATCAACACCGGTGATAGAATTGATCGTATTGATCAGGCTAACCGCATCCGCACCGCCATCAAGCGCCGCCTTGGCAGGTTTTCGAATATCGGTGATATTGGGCGTCAGTTTCACGATCACCGGCATCCGGGTATATTGTTTGCACCAGCGGGTGACCATTTCGATATATTCGGGAACCTGCCCCACGGCAGATCCCATGCCGCGTTCAGCCATTCCGTGCGGGCAACCGAAATTCAGTTCGACCCCATCAGCGCCGGTTTCTTCCACCAGAGGCAGGATTTTTTTCCACGGCTCTTCCTCGCAAGGCACCATCAGGCTGACAACAACGGCGCGGTCCGGATAGTCGCGCTTGACTGACTTGATCTCTCGCAGGTTCACTTCCAGCGGACGGTCGGTAATCAACTCGATGTTGTTCAAGCCCAAAAGGCGGCGGTCCGCCCCCCAGATTGCGCCGTAACGCGGGCCGTTGACGTTCACCACCGGCGGACCAGCCTCGCCCAGAGTTTTCCAGACAACCCCGCCCCAACCGGCCTCGAATGCGCGGCGCACATTGTATTCCTTATCCGTCGGTGGCGCCGAGGCCAGCCAAAACGGGTTCGGGGATTTGATCCCCAGGAATTCAGTTGTCAGATCAGCCATTTGTCTGCTCCTTGAAGTGCAAGCTTGGGATCACCTTGATGATCCCAGGCTTGGTTCAGCCCATCAGGCTGGAATGAATGTCAATCGCGCCATCACGGCCTTCGGCCACGGCAGTCACAGTCAGATCTTCGCCACCCGAGGCACAGTCGCCCCCAGCCCAAACGCCTTTGACCGAGGTCCGTCCAGCCGCGTCAACTTTGATCTTGCGACCGTCCAGCGTCAGCCCCTCTGGTTGACCTTC
>JAHRVD010000029.1 GCA_019090845.1 Marinosulfonomonas sp. | reverse complement strand
CTAAACTGGGAGATGGAAGCTATGATGATGAAATATGCTGCAGCATTTGCAGTTGGGCTGGCCTCTGCCACCTCAGCTATCAGTGAAACTTGGGACATGCCTACGCCTTATGGCGACAGCACGTTTCACACCGCCAACATCCACCAATTTGCCGAAGATCTGGCGACGGCGACAAATGGAGAGTTGACGATCACCGTGCATTCAGCCGGGTCGTTGTTCCCGCACGCTGAAATCAAGAACGCAATTCGCTCACGTCAGGTGCCAATCGGTGAATTCTTTTTGTCGCGCCTTTCAAACGAAGATCTGGCCTTTGGTATCGACAGCCAGCCGTTTGTTGCGACAAGCTATGAAGACGCCGAAAAGCTTTGGGCCGCGCAACGCCCGGTAATCGAGGCGCTGATGGCCAAAGAAGGTCTGAAACCTTTGTTCTCGGTTCCGTGGCCGGCACAGGGCCTTTACACCAATGGCGAGATCGCAAGTGTTGCCGATCTGTCCGGCCTTCGGTTCCGCGCCTATAATGCGGCATTGGAAGAGTTTGCGACTTTAGCCAAGGCGGCCCCCGTGCAGGTCGAGGCATCTGATATTCCGCAAGCCTTTGCGACCGGTCAGGCACAGGCGATGATCACCTCGCCATCCACTGGTGCCAATTCCAAAGCATGGGATTTTGTCACCCATTATACGCAGATCGACGCTTGGCTTCCCAAGAACATAGTTGTTGTGAACGCGCGCGTCTTTGACCGCCTGTCGCCCGAGGTTCAGGCAGCCGTGATGGATGCAGCCGCGGCCGCTGAAGCGCGTGGATGGGAAATGTCCAAGGCCGAAGCCACTGCTAAAACCAAGGTAATGGCTGACAATGGGATCACCATCGTTGCCCCGTCAGATGAACTTGTGTCCGGCTTGCAGGAAATTGGTGCCACCATGCTAGAAAACTGGAAGGGCAACGCAAGTGATGGCGCGCTGTCAATTCTGAGCGCTTTCCAGAACTAAAAAACGAAACGGGCCCATGTTGCTTGATTGCCGGCGTGGGCCCGCGCACCGATTAACGGGCATCCAATGGGGGGGAATATGCGTCGTTTTCTGGACACAGCTTACAAGGTCGCGGGCGGAATTTCGGCCCTTTCGATAATTGGAATATGCCTGATCGTTTCAGCGCAGGTCATGCTCAATATACTGGCACGATTTGGCGGGCCGGACCTGTCATTCACCATTCCATCCTATGCTGATTTCGCCGGGTATTTCCTGTCGACTGCGTCTTTCCTCGCACTCGCTTTTACCCTACGCGCCGGTGGTCATATCCGGGTGAACCTGATCGTGCAAAACCTGCCAGAGCGACCGCGCTGGCTGTTGGAGCTGGTAGCTCTGGCGCTGGGGGCCGCAATGGCGGGCTATGCCACTTGGTTCGCGGGCGCTTTGCTTGGTGAAAGCTATCACTATGGCGATATGTCCACCGGGATCATCGCAATACCGTTGTGGATTCCGCAGCTGGCCATGGTGGCCGGTCTGGGGCTGCTTACAATTGCATTTCTGGACACATTGATCGAGGCGTTGCGCGCCCGAGCACCTGTACTCATCGACACAGGATCGGAGTAAGCCCATGTCTGATCCAATGATCTTTGGTATTCTTCTTGGCGTTCTGCTATTCCTGCTGGCCGCCGGCGTGTGGGTGGCTTTGTCGCTGCTGATCATGGCCTTCGTAGCCATTGTTGCCTTTTCAAATGCTCCCGAAGGGCTGGTGCTGGCCACGACGCTTTGGGGCCATAGTCACAGTTGGCCATTGGCCGCGCTGCCGCTGTTCATTTTGATGGGCGAAATACTGCTTCGATCAAGGCTTAGCGAAGATATGTTTTCAGGTCTCGCACCTTGGCTTGGCCGGATCCCGGGCAGGCTGTTACACGTGAATATCCTTGGATGCGCGATTTTCGCTGCGGTTTCCGGATCGTCTGCCGCAACCGCTGCCACGATTGGGCGGATGTCGGTGCCTGAACTGACGCGGCGCGGGTATCCGGAAAAACTGATCCTTGGAACGCTGGCCGGGTCGGCGACCCTTGGTCTGTTGATACCGCCGTCGATCATCCTGATCGTTTATGGTGTCGCAACGGAACAATCGATTGCCCGTCTGTTTGTAGCAGGCGTGTTGCCGGGGTTGCTGTTGGTGGGTCTGTTTGCAGGTTATGTGGCGATCAGCGCATTAAGAAACCCCTCGTCAATCCCCGACGAAACCGCCCGTCCTTCATTTGCCGAGAAAATTCGGGCCTCGCGGCGCTTGATTCCGGTGATCTTGTTAATCGGTGGTGTGATCGGGTCGATCTATACTGGGGTTGCCTCGCCCACGGATGCGGCGGCTTTGGGTGTGCTGCTGGCCACCTTGCTGGCAGCAAGCACCGGTAATTTCAGCCGGGCAGCGTTCATCGACGCGCTGATGTCGGCCACCAAAACATCCTGCATGATTGCCTTTATCCTGCTTGGAGCCGCGTTCCTGTCTATCGCGATGGGTTTCACCGGCATCCCGCGAAATCTGGCCAACTGGATCGGAACCTTCAATCTGTCGCCCTATGCCTTGCTGGCTGTGCTTACTGTTTTCTTCATTATTCTGGGTTGTTTTCTGGACGGGATTTCAGTCGTCGTTCTGACCACATCAATCATCCTGCCAATGGTCGAAGCCGCGGGCATTGATCCGCTCTGGTTCGGTATCTATTTGGTTCTGGTCGTCGAGATGAGCCAGATCACCCCACCGGTCGGGTTCAACCTGTTCGTCATACAGGGGCTGACGGGCATCAATATTTTGCGCGTGGCGATGGCTGCCTTGCCGTTCTTCTTCCTGTTGCTGCTTGGCGCTTTGATAATCACCGTCTTCCCGGGCATCGTAACATTGCTACCCAACGCCATGGGTAACTAAAGCGAAGACGCCGCGCGGCTGGCCTGATCATATTGCCCCGACATTGAACGCAGGATTGCGCCAAACTTGCTTAGTTCATCGCCGGAAACCCCATTTTGTGGCATGGCTTCCAGCAGGCATTGCTGGCGTATTATTCGATAGCGCTCGCACAGATCACGGCCCTTTTCAGACGTTAGGTAGAACACTTCTTTGCCGCGCTTTCGCGAAGTGAGAAGATCAAGTTTCAGCAGTTTTCGCAAAGCGTAATTGATCGTATGCGTATCCTCGATATTCAGAAGAAATGCGATATCCGCCAGCCGTTTCTCGCGGGCGCGATGGTTGGTGTTGTGCAACACAAGGATTTCCAGAGAGCTTAGTTCGGGCATGCCAGCGGCCGCCATACACCGCTGCATCCACCGGCTAAAGGCATTGTAAGCAATGATCATTCCAAACTCGAATTCCGAGGTTTCCCAGCCCTCGCCTTGGGCAAGGTGGCGAGAGGAAACGATACGGCGGCGGCCGGGTTCGCTCATGGTATTTCCTTTTGAAATTCAAAATAACGATTTGCGGGCATTTTAATAAGAATATGCCGCTAATACGAGATCAAATGCCAATCCAATTTGCAGGCTGACCACAGTTTTTCTGGATTAACGCAGGGCGGCTTCAATATTGCCGCCATCAACCGTCATCACATGCGCCGTTGTGCGCTCGCTTTTAGCCAGTGTGACAAAGGCCTGAGCAACGTGTTTGGCTTCGACCTCACGCCGGATCAGATTGCCTGCCATATAGGTGTTTTCATCAATCCCGCGCGCTTTGGCCCGCTCTGAAACAAAGGCATCGTCAAGCAGGCCTGAACGAATTCGGTCCGCGTTGATACCATTTACCCGCACGCCGCTTGGCCCCAGTTCTAACGCCAACTGGCGCAATAGAAAGAACGTCGCCGCCTTGGGAATGCCGTATGCGCCCATGCTTCTGCCGGGATTTACAGCCTGTTTTGAAACATTGAACAAAATCTGCCCACCGCGCCCCTGTGCCGAAAACACTGCCGCTGCGGCTTTGGCAAAAGTCTGATGAGCAAAGAAGTTCAATTCGAAACTTTTACGCAATGTCGTGTTGTCCAGTTTGGCCATTTCACCGCTCCAGGCTGCACCGGCGTTGGATACAAGAATGTCCAGCCCGCCAAATTCCTGAATGCAAGCGGCCATGGCCCGCTCCCCGGCATCGTCGCCCGTGATGTCCATCGCGATGCCACCGTGGCCCTTGCCCAGCTCAGACAGCGCATGGTCCAACGCATCCTGCTTCAGATCGACGATGAACAGATTGGCTCCAAGCGCTGCAAATTCACGTGCCGTGGCAAGGCCAATCGCGCCGCCGCCACCGGTGACCATGACGACCCGACCCTGAAACGGCGGCGGGGTGCCTTTGCCAAGTTTGGCTTGTTCCAGTGACCAATATTCCATGTCGAACAGTTTTTCGGGGCCAACCGGATGAAAGCCACCGCAATCCTCGCCGTTTGTCATTGCCGTCATGTTTTGCGCGGCCAGATCCGACGCGATGCTGGCCGCTTTGGCATCCGCCGATATGCCAACGATGCCGACGCCCTCAATCCACGCTAGATTTGGGGCAGGGGACAACATCGTTTTCTCACCACCCGTTTCGGCTTTGAATCGGGCGGCGTTCAGGGTGAAATAGGTTGTGTATTCCGCGATGAAATCATCCACCGCTTTACTGATGGCCGCACGTCCCCCGGCCAGCATTTCCGAGCTTAGGTATAAGGGATAGTTCTTGGTGCGGATGACATGGTCGGGCGTGGCAACGCCGCGGCGCGACAGAACGGCCAGATCATTGCGCTCAAAGAACTGTTGGATATTTTCACCATTGCGCAGGTTCATCACAGGCATTTTTGCATCGCGATCACCGCTGAACGCTGCGTTGGCGTCGCCGATGATGCCACGTAGCAAGGGCAGAATATCCGTCGATTCTGCGGTCATTTCGGGGGAGCGTCCACCAGCGGATTTGGGAACCGCGCCGCTGGTTATTTCCAGCCAGTCCTCGACCATGTTCGTATGTTCAATCAGCCGGTCGTAGGATTGTCTGGCGCTGTCACCAAAGGCAAAATGGCCGTGATTAATCAGGAGCAGGCCTTCTACGTCGGGGTTGTTGTCAAAAATTTCGGCGGCAACTTTGGCCAACTCAAATCCGGGCATGATAAAAGGAACAACGGCCAGACGGTTGCCAAAAATCTCGCCAACCACCGCCTTGGCGTTTGGCAGATCGGCCAGCGCCAACATCGCCGTTGCGTGGGTATGACCCACAAAGGTATGGGGCAGGAACGCGTGCAGCAAGGTTTCTACCGAGGGATTAGGCGATGTCGAATCCAGCAGGTTGCCACGCTGAAAATTGACCATATCCTCGTCGCTCAATGCACCAAGCGCGCGCAGTTCTTGAAGCGGCTTCAGGCACACGCCGGGCAGGCCGGGGGCCTGGATGGCCCCCAGATCCCAACCACTGCCTTTTACGTGCAAGACATCAATCTCATTACCGAAAATGTCGCGCCGCTTCACCTTGCAAGAAGTGTTGCCGCCGCCATGCAGAACAAGATCGTGATCCTGGCCGATTAAACGGGATGTGTAGACCCGGCGCGCAAGCTCTTGATCTGCCGGATCACTACCAGCCGCATCTACAAAACGCCTTTCGTCCGCGTCATCCCATTTGTTTTGGATCATGGCTAGTCGCCTTCCAGTTGTCTGCGGTTTCCGCCGTTAAAGCACAAGTTTTGACAAATGTCAGTATGAAGTGTCAAATATGTAAAAGGAGTGTTCATGGCACCAGTAACGCGGCGGCGAACCGTAGGGCAGATCAGCGGTGAGAGTATCGTGATCGAGGCTGCCTGGATGTATTATAATGATGGATTGAACCAGAACGAGATCGCAAAGAACTTGCAGGTTTCGCGGGCAACGGTGGTGAACTATCTGCAGGAAGCGCGCGAACGCGGCTATATCCGGATCAGTCTTGCACCCGAGGTTTTCACATCACATCAGTTGGCGCAGGAACTGCGCGAACGGTTTAATTTGCAAGCTGCCTACGTTGTCCCCGATGGTGTTGGCGGCGGCGATAAACCCCTTATGCGTGTTGCTCGTGGCACCGCCGAATGGTTGCCCAACTTGCTCAATCCCGGCGACCGTCTGGGCGTGGCTTGGGGGCGAACTGTTTATGAGGTTGCCGAAGCTATTGCGAAAACCAAAATCCGTGACGTGACCGTTTCCCAGCTCGTCGGTTCGATGGCCACACCTTATGGGTTCACCGCTGAAATCTGCTCGGCCCGTCTGGCGCAAAACCTTGGCGCGAAATGCATCAATCTGCATGCGCCCGCAGTGCTAAGCGATCCGGAACTTGCCCAAAGGTTGCGCGACGAGCCGATTATCCGGGCCCAGCTAGAATCCCTTGGTCAGTGCAATAAGGCCATTTTTGCAGCTGGTTCCTGCGGGCCTGACAGCCACGTCGTCAGCAGCGGTGTCGCCAGTAAAAGGGATTTGGACTGGTATATAAAACAAGGTGCGACCGGTGTTCTTTGCGGGCGTTTCATCAATGCGCAGGGCGCGCCGATTCCGGGTGAACTTGATGACCGGATGATCGGTGTTACTCTGGATGAGCTTCAGGGACTGACGGTTGGGTTGCTGGTGTCGG
>JAHRVD010000430.1 GCA_019090845.1 Marinosulfonomonas sp. | reverse complement strand
TATTTACGGGCGGGCGGGCGGCTCGAACTGGCGGTCAGTAGTGGATAAAATTAGGCGAGCGAAATTGTGATCGGCGGTGTGGTAATTTAGCGACCCGGGCCATTGGCTCGGTGCGCGAACGCGGCTAGGGTTCGCCCATGTTGGTGGAACTTGGACATTTCGCGCTGATACTGGCGTTTCTTGTGGCGATCGTGCAGGCGGTGGTGCCGATGCTTGGCGCGGCGCAGCACCGGCGTGACTGGATGGGCGTTGGCGGCCCGGCGGCGATTTTGCAGGCTGTGCTGGTCGGGTTTTCATTCGCCGTCTTGATGCAGGCTTTTGTGGTCTCGGATTTTTCGTTGCGTCTGGTGGTGGCCAATTCCCACACCGCAAAGCCGATGCTTTATAAAATCACCGGCGTCTGGGGCAATCACGAAGGCTCGATGCTGCTTTGGGTGCTGATACTGGCGCTGTTTGGGGCCTCGGCGGCGGTGTTTGGGGGCAACCTGCCGGCTAGTTTGCGGGCGCGGGTATTATCCGTGCAGGGCGCGATTGGTGTGGCGTTTCTGGCGTTCATCCTTTTCACGTCAAACCCGTTTGTGCGCATGGCCCGCCCGCCGTTGAATGGCGAAGACCTGAACCCGCTTTTGCAAGACCCCGGGCTGGCGTTTCATCCGCCATTTTTATATCTGGGCTACGTTGGCCTGAGCATGGCGTTTTCATTCGCCGTCGCGGCGCTGATCGAGGGGCGCATTGATGCGGCATGGGGGCGATGGGTGCGACCCTGGACGCTGGCGGCCTGGCTGTTTTTGACGATCGGCATCGCACTTGGGTCCTGGTGGGCCTATTACGAGCTTGGCTGGGGTGGCTTCTGGTTCTGGGACCCGGTGGAAAACGCGTCGTTCATGCCGTGGCTGATTGCGACAGCGCTGCTGCATTGCGCGATCGTTGTCGAAAAGCGCGAGGCGCTGAAAAGCTGGACGATATTGCTGGCAATCCTTGCGTTCGGATTTTCGCTGATCGGGACATTTATCGTGCGGTCCGGGGTTTTGACTTCGGTGCATGCGTTTTCAAATGACCCGGAGCGGGGCGTGTTTATTCTGGTCATTCTGGCAGTGTTCACCGGCGGCGCGTTGACGTTATTTGCGGCGCGCGCAAATGCGATGCAGGCCAAGGGCGTGTTCGGTGTCGTCAGCCGGGAATCTGCGCTGGTGCTGAATAATATCCTGTTGGCTGTGGCGGCATTCGTGGTGTTTATCGGCACGCTTTGGCCGTTGATCGCGGAACTGGCGTTTGGGCGTAAACTATCGGTTGGCGCGCCGTTCTTTGACGCGGCCTTTACGCCATTTTTCGTAGCACTTGCGGTGATCTTGCCTGTGGGGGCGCTGTTGCCGTGGAAACGCGCGCGCATCGGGCGGGCATTAGCGTCGCTGCGCTGGGTCATCGTGCTGGCTGGTGCGGTCGGGGCGCTGGTCTGGGCGATGCAAAACGGGCGTTCTGCACTGGGGCCGGTCGGCGCAATGCTGGCGGTCTGGCTGATCGGCGGGGCGGCAGTGGATGGCTGGCAAAAGGCGGGACGGGGCGAATTTTCGTCGAAAATTCGGCGCATGATACGGCTGCCACGTGCAGATTGGGGGCGGATCGTTGCCCACGGCGGGCTGGGCATAACGATGTTCGGGATCGCAGCGATAACCGCCTGGCAAAGCGAAGATATTCGCGTGGTCGGGGTGGGTGAATCATTTCAGGTGGCAGGTTACGATCTGTCGCTGAACGATGTTACCAAGGGCGAAGGCCCCAATTTTCTGACCACGATTGGCGATATTTCGGTGTTTCGCAACGGGCGTGAAATTGCCCGGCTTTACCCGGAAAAACGGATTTATCCGGTGGCGCGGATGCCCACCACCGAAGCGGCGATTTCCAACGGGGTTTTAAGCGATATCTATGTGGTGATCGGCGATGCACAGGATAACGGCGGCTGGGCCGTGCGCACCTATATCAAGCCCTTTGCCAACTGGATCTGGGCCGGCGCGATCATTATGGCGTTTGGCGGCGGGTTAAGCCTGAGCGACCGGCGCTATCGGGTTGGGGCGGGCGCGCGGCGCCGGTCGTTGCGCGGAGTTGTCGCAGAATGAAGCGAATTTTGGCGATCCTGTTGTTTCTGGCGACGCCTGTTTGGGCCGTTCAACCGGATGAAATCCTTGCCGATCCGGCGCTTGAGGCGCGCGCGCGTGACCTGTCCAAAGGTTTGCGCTGCCCGGTGTGCCAAAGTGAAAGCATCGACGAATCCAACGCCGATATTGCCCGTGATCTGCGCCTGTTGCTGCGCGAGCGTTTGGTCGCAGGGGACAGCGACGCTGAGGCGGTTGATTTCATGGTGGCGCGTTACGGCGAGTATATATTGCTTAAGCCCACGACTGGTGGCGCGAATTTTATCTTGTGGATTGCCGGGCCGGTTCTGCTGCTGGGCGCACTTGGGGTGGGGTTTGTCTATCTGCGCGGCCGCGAAAAAGGGGTCCCGCCAGACGCATTAAGCGAGGCGGAAGAAAAACGGCTGGCTGAACTTCTGGACGAATAATGGCGCTGACGGCTTTTCCAATTTATGTGGTTCCACTATCCTTGCCCAAAGCCAGACCTTCAGGAGCAGCTGCCCATGTCTTATTCCACCATCACACTGTCGATTGAAAACGACATAGCCGTTTTGGCCTTGAACCGGCCGGATGTGAAAAACGCGATGAGTTCGCAGATGCGGGCAGAGATTTTGCACGCGGTCAAAGAGGCTCAGACACAGGCGCGTGTTCTGGTGCTGACGGGCAACGGTGATGCCTTTTGTTCGGGTCAGGATCTGGGCGGCGAAGAGGCCGTTGGCGGAATGGATCCGGAACGCATTCTGCGCGAAGAATACGAACCAATGCTGAACGCGATTTTTGACAGTGCGATCCCAACCATATCGGCCGTCAACGGGGTGGCCGCCGGGGCCGGGGCCAGTTTGGCATTGGCCGCAGATGTGGTGATTGCAACGCAAAGCGCGGTATTTTTACAAGCTTTCACCCGGATTGGATTACTGCCTGACGCTGGTGGTACCTATTTTCTTCCCC
>JAHRVD010000028.1 GCA_019090845.1 Marinosulfonomonas sp. | reverse complement strand
TCGTATAGCTCATACCGATTTCCCCGCGAACAGGCCGGTTGGTCGAAACAGCAGCACGATAATCAGGATCGCGAAGGAGACTGCGAATTTGTAATCAGTGGACAGCAATTGCACCAGCGTGTCTGGTTCCCAGCCTTCAGGTGCGAGATAACCCAGCACCTTTTTGAAGGCGTAAGTAACTGTGACTTCGGAAAACGCAATCACGAACCCCCCGGCAATGGCGCCGATCGGGCTGCCCAACCCACCAACGATTGCCGAGGCAAAAATTGGCAGCAATAGTTGGAAGTATGTGAACGGTTTGAATGATTTATCAAGACCGTAGAGCACACCGGCAATGGTCGCCAATGCCGCCACGATGATCCAAGTAACGGTCACGACACGCTCTGGGTTGATGCCTGACAACAGGGCCAGATCCTCGTTGTCGGAAAACGCCCGCATGGATTTTCCGGTGCGGGTGCGGTTAAGGAACCAGAACAGAGCAGCGACAACGATTATTGCGGTTACGATTGTAATCGCCTGCGATGTTTTTAAGGCAAGGCCTTCGGCAAGGCCGGTCATTTCCTTGAACTCACGCGCGCGCATGATGAAGCGTTCGCCATCGCTAAAGCGCTGGTTGTCCGGGCCAATAATAAAGCGCACAAGCCCGTTCATCACGAACATGACGCCCATGCTTGCGATCACCAGAATGACCGGCGCGGCCTTTTGTTTGCGATAAAACCGATAGATCACCCGGTCGGTTCCAAGCAGCAGCGCCGCCGTCGCCGCGATGCCAAAGGGCAGGGCGAGCAGGGCAGTTGGCAACACCCCGAAACTGATCCCCATCGACTGGAACCACCATGTGACAAGGATCGTCACCATCGCCCCAAAGGCCATCGTGTCACCATGGGCAAAGTTGGAAAACCGCAGGATGCCATAGATCAGCGTCACCCCAAGCGCGCCAAGCGCCAGTTGCGCGCCATAGGCAAAACCCGGCACCAGCACAAAATTGGCGAATGCGACAATGGCGTTCAGAATGTCCATGCCTCAGCCCCCCAGAAAACTTTTGCGAACATCTGGATTGGCCAGTAAATCCTTGCCGCTGCCCGAATACCCATTGCGCCCCTGCACCAGAACATAGCCCTTGTCGGCAATCTCCAGCGCTTGTCGTGCGTTTTGTTCAACCATCAGGATCGTAACGCCGGCACGCGCAACCTCGATGATCCGGTCAAACAATTCGTCCATCACAATCGGGGATACCCCGGCCGTTGGTTCATCAAGCATCAACACCTTTGGTTGGGTCATCAGGGCGCGCCCAAACGCCACCTGCTGACGCTGCCCGCCAGACAGCTCGCCCGCCGCTTGACGCCGCTTGTCGCGCAGGATCGGGAACAGATCGTAGATCTGCGCAATTGTGGCATGAATATCGTCGCGACGCAGAAAGGCCCCCATTTCAAGGTTCTCTTCCACCGTCATCGAGGTGAAAATGTTATTGGTTTGCGGCACGAAGGCCATGCCTTTGGCGACACGGGCCTGTGGGGTCAGCGCGGTTATGTCTTCGCCGTCCAGCCGCACAGTGCCCGAGCGCAGTTTCAGCATCCCGAAAACCGCCTTCATCGCGGTTGATTTTCCTGCGCCGTTAGGGCCGACGATCACAGCAATTTCGCCCTTGTCCACCGAAACTGTGCATTCGTGCAGAATATCCGCGCCGGTGCCGTAGCCGCCGGTCATGGCGTCGCCTGTCAGGAAAGGTTCAGACATGGGATTGCCTCGCCGACAAAATGCGAGCGGCTGCATATTTGGCACACCGGTTCATGACGCCACCCGGTTTTTCTGTCCGGTGCCCAAATAGGCCTCGATTACCTGTTCGTTTGATTTGATCTCGTCAATCGAGCCTTCGGCCAGCACTTTGCCCTCGGCCATGCAGATCACCGGATCACACAGGCGGCCGATGAATTTCATGTCATGCTCGATCATGCAGAACGTATAGCCACGTTCTTTGTTTAGCCGCAGGATGGCGTCGCCGATGGTATTAAGCAGCGTGCGGTTCACGCCTGCGCCAACCTCATCCAGAAACACCACGCGCGCATCAACCATCATCGTGCGGCCAAGTTCCAACAGTTTCTTTTGCCCGCCAGACAGGTTGCCTGCTTTTTCCTGCGCCAGATGGTCAATGGTCAGAAATTCCAGCACCTCGTCGGCCTTGGCGGCCAGTTCACGTTCTTCGGCGTTAATTCGTCCGCGCGCGAACCAGGCGTTCCACAGTGTTTCGCCCGATTGTCCGCCCGGCACCATCATCAGGTTTTCGCGCACTGTCATGGATGAAAACTCATGCGCGATCTGGAAAGTGCGCAGCAATCCACGCTCAAACAACTCATGAGGCGGCAGGCCGGTAATGTCAGCGCCTTGCATTAGCACGCGCCCGGAGGTTGGCTTAAGAACGCCAGCGATCACGTTGAAAAGAGTGGTTTTTCCCGCACCATTGGGGCCAATAAGCCCGGTTATTGTGCCTTCACGAATGTGCAGGGATGCGCCATCAACCGCCGGGAAGCCGCCAAAGTGTTTGTGGACGTCCTCTACGACGATCATTTTTACGTAGCCCCCCAAGATCGCTTAAGATGCGACCCTTATCTTAACGAAACAGCCCGGAAAACCGGGCTGCTCCATGTTTGCCTGACCGTATCTTAGCGGAAGCGAACGGTTTCGATCTTGGCGTCGATCACTTCGATCTCGCGGTAAGACCCAGCGCTTTCGCCGGGGCCGATCAGTTCAACGTCCGAACCACCCGAATAGTCAACCTGGCCACCGTCAGCCAAAATCTTCAGGGCCTTTGCCAGATCACCCGGATAGATTTTTTCACCCGGTGCGTTGGCTACGTCCAGAATTTTGGGACCGTAAACAGCCGGATCGGTTGATCCGGACGCCTGCATAGCCAGCAGGAACAGGGCCGCCGCATCATAGCTTTCCGGTGTGTAGGGCGAAGTGCCGTCAAACCCGGCCGCTTTGGCCATCGCTGCCATCTTCTTGGCCCCATCAGAACCAGAACCAGCAATCTGACCGAATGAACCGTTCAGGTCCGCGCCCAGATTGTCGGTGATCGATTCCCCGATCATCCCGCCGGGCAGCACGAATTTGTCGAACGCGCCTGTGTCCAGCGAACCCTGAATGATCCCCAGACCACCCTGATCAAGGTATCCCGCAACCACGACGATATCGCCACCGGCAGAGGCGAGTGCGCCAACTTCGGCAGAATAATCTGCCTTGCCGTCTTCGTGGCTGGTGGAAATTGTCACCTTGCCGCCAGCGGCCTCATAGGCTGATTGAAACGCATCGGCCAGACCTTTGCCGTAGTCGTTGTTGGTGTATGTCAGTGCGACCGATTTATAGCCGCGGTCCATCAATACATCGGTCATCACCTGACCTTCGCGCGCATCCGAAGGTGCTGTGCGGAAGAACAGGCCGTTATCCTCGACAGTGGACAGCGCAGGCGATGTTGCCGATGGCGAGATCATCACCATGCCATTTGGAATTGCCACGTTGGACAGGATCGCACCTGTGACGCCGGAACAGTCGCCGCCGATCAGGCCTGCGATACCTTCGGCGTTAATCAGACGTTCGGCGTTGGATGTGGACAGCGCGTTGTCGATGCAACCGGTGTCGGCGCGAACACCTGTCACGGTCGAACCACCCATGAACAGACCGGAGTCTGAAACTTCGGCGATGGCCATCTCGGCACCAGCGGCCATTGGGCCGGTCAGCGATTCAATTGGGCCGGTGAATCCGATGAGGATGCCAAGCTTGACCTCGTCGGCAAAACCCGCACCCGCAGTCAGCACGGCAGCGGTTGTAGCCAAAAGCAGTTTTTTCATTTTAATTCTCCCTATTTGGACGATTATCCTGACCCGGAACGTTAGTGACATGTGTTTGAAATGAAAACCCGACATTTTGCCTGAAACTGCTGGGAAAACCGTCTTTTTACCATTTGGACAGATTTTTTTTGCGAATTTGCCGCGCTTTACTGCGTTTGAATCGTCATCCGTGCCGCATGGCTGCCGCGTTCGCGATAAGGCGTGGTGTCATAATGCGCCCGGTAGCATTTGGAAAAATGCGACGGGGACGCAAAGCCGCAGGCCAGTGCGACGTTGATGACACTCATATCGGTCTGCATCAGCAGGTTGCGCGCCTTTTGCAGGCGTAATTCCATGTAATAACGTTTTGGCGAACGGTTCAGATAGCGGCGAAACAAGCGTTCAAGCTGGCGGGTGGACATTGCAACTTTGCTTGCCAGAACCGACGGGCTGATCGGTTCCTCGATATTTTGTTCCATCATCTGGATGACATTGGACAGCTTGGGGTGACGCACACCAATCCGGGTTGGAACCGACAGACGCTGCGTATCCTGATCGGTGCGGATTGAGGAATAAATCAACTGGTCGGCGACTGTATTGGCAACCTCTTCGCCGTGTTCGTCTGCGATTAGTTTCAGCATCAGATCAATCGAGGACGTGCCACCTGCGGTGGTCAATCTGTTGCCATCCACGGTGAATACAGATTTGGTCAGGGTGACCTGAGTGAACTCTTCGGCAAAACTGTCCTGATTTTCCCAGTGAATAGTTGCGCGTTTTCCGTCCAGCAGGCCCGCCATCGCCAACGTATGGGACGCTGTGCAAAGTCCGCCAATTCGCGCACCGCGCCGGGCCTCGCGTCGCAGCCAATTCAGAACTTTTTTGCTGGATGCCTGCGCTACGTCAACGCCACCGCACACAAGTATCGTGTCGTCGCGATGTGTGTCGATCAGGTCATCGTCAAGCTGGAAAATGGTTCCGTTGGAACAGGTCGCCTGCTGGCCGTCTTCGCCGATCAGTTTCCAGTCATAGACCGTGTCACCCAAAGTGCGGTTTGCAATGCGCAGTGCGTCCAGTGCCCCGGCAAACGACAGCATGGTGAACTGATCCAGCAACACAAACAGGTATCGACGCTTGCGCAATTCCGGTTTGTTTAGGTTGTTTGTGTTTTGGGGTTGTTCCATTTACGACGCCTAGTCGGGTTGTCAGATCACCGAAACAGCTTTCGCGGCCCGGATCAAGCATTAGATCGTTTGCCCACGGGCATGTGGCACCAGCGACCACCGGATGATCCCGACAACTCTGTTTGCAGATATCACCCACCTGGCCTATAACCGCCAAGCATTTTTTGATCGGAGCAAAGACAATGGCTGATTGGGTAAAATCTGGATGGCGCAACAAGCCAAGGGTCCAGATGCCTGAATATACGGACGCTAAAACTTTAAACGCGACCGAGGCGCAATTGGGCGAATATCCACCGCTGGTTTTTGCCGGTGAAGCACGCAGGCTGAAGGCCGCCCTTGGGCAGGCTTCGCGTGGCGAAGCATTTGTTTTGCAGGGCGGCGACTGCGCCGAGAGCTTTTCGAATTTTTCCGCCGATTCAATCCGCGATACGTTCAAGGTCATGCTGCAAATGGCGATGGTACTGACTTATGGTGCCAAGGTTCCGATCGTCAAAATCGGTCGGATGGCGGGGCAGTTTGCTAAGCCGCGTTCTGCGCCAACCGAAACGATCGACGGTGTTGAACTGCCCAGCTACCGGGGCGACATCATCAATGGTTTCGATTTTAACGCAGCCTCTCGGGTGCCAAATCCTAAGCGGATGTTGCAAGCCTACACCCAAGCGGCAGCGACGCTGAACCTGTTGCGCGCCTTCAGCCATGGTGGCTATGCAGATGTGCATCAGGTCCACGCGTGGACCCTTGGCTTCACCCAAAACGATGAGGCCGGAAAATACCGTGAAGTCGCCAATCGTATTTCCGACACACTGGATTTCATGAAGGCCGCCGGTGTCACGCAGGATGCAGCCCATACGTTGCAATCGGTCGATATCTACACCAGCCACGAAGCATTGCTGCTGGAATACGAAGAAGCGCTGTGCCGGATCGATTCAACGTCCGGCAAGCCGATTGCCGGTTCGGGTCATATGATCTGGATTGGCGA
>JAHRVD010000429.1 GCA_019090845.1 Marinosulfonomonas sp. | reverse complement strand
CGCACCGGCGTGCCTTCGCGCCCCAATGCTTCGTCCAGCGATGCCAGCCGCTCGTGGGTCTGGCGGTAAGAGCGGTGTAATTCCAGAAATGCACGCGCCAGTGCCGGGGCGTTGGATGCCGCCAAGCGCAGGTCTGCCAGCGGTGGCTGAACGTCGCCAAAAACCGGATCGGCCAGCGCTTCACGCATGTCGGTGACCAGCCGTTCGGCGTCGCCGGTCGACAGTTGGGTGACGTCAAAGCCAAATTCATGCGCCAGTGCCAGAACCACACCGGTGGACACCGGGCGGTTGTTGTTTTCCATCTGGTTCAGATAGGGCAGGGAAACGCCCAGCTTGGCCGCAAAATCCTTTTGGGTCAACTGCAAGCCGGTGCGAACCTCGCGCAGTTTAGCACCGGCGTATAATTTCTGGGTGGCCATTCTGGATACCTTTGCAAATTTGCTAACCTCGTATCAGGGATTTGCAAAGCCGACTAGGGTCTAGCGAATTCCAACTTGTTTCTCACGCAGAACTACCCAGATGATCGACACCACCGACAAGCTTGAAGTCGTCAACATGATCCAGAGCAGTGGGTACGGCCCGCTGCCCGGCACCAGCATCACACCGGCCAGTGCTGCCAATGCGCCGCCGCCGCCGGTCATCAAGGCTCCGCCCAGCCCGGATGCTGTTCCTGCCAGATGTGGGCGCACCGATAACATCCCCGAGGTTGCATTGGGCAGCACCATTCCGTTCCCCAGACCCACAAGCGTTACCGAGCCAAAAAATGCCAGTGGTGTGCCAAATCCAAGATTGAACAGTACCAGCGGTATCGCCGCGCCAAATCCACCGATCGTGGCACCGACCAGAACCATTTTGTTCGCCCCGAACCGCATCGAATAGCGCCCGGTGATGAAATTTCCGAATATATATCCCAGTGCCGGTGCGCCCAGAAAATAGCCCAGTTTGGACGGCGAAAGCCCGAATACTTCTACCCCTATAAATGGGGCGCCGCCCAGATAGGCAAAAAACGCCCCCGTCGCAAAACCCGCCGAACCACAATAGCCCCAGAACCGGTGCGAGGTCAGCAACTCGGGATATTCCGAAAACTGCTGTGAAAAGCTGGACGACTGATGCGTGTTGGTTTCGCCCAGATCGGCCCAGATCAGCGCAATTGCAATAAGCCCGGCAACGAACAGGCACCAAAATATGGCCCGCCAGCCAAATGCTTCGTCGATAAACCCGCCAATCGCCGGGCTGACCATCGGCGATATGGCGATGAACATTGTGATGTAGCCCAGCATAGAGGCCGCCTGATCCTGAGGCACCATATCGCGCACAATGGCGCGTGACAGAACCATCGCCACGGCAATGCTTGCCTGCAAAACCCGGAAAACCAGAAATACTTCGGCGGATTGCGCAAAAACACACCCCAGCGAAGCGAAAGAAAAAATCACAAAGCCGCCGATTAAAACGTTTCGCCGCCCAAACCGGTCTGACATCGGACCAATGATGATCTGCAACAACCCGCTTGTTCCCAGATAAAGCGTCAGCGCCAGTTGTATGACCCGGTATTCTGTATTGAAGTATTCGCTGATGCTGGGCAGAGATGGCAAAAACATGTTCATCGTCAACGACGACATGGCCGCGGTGAAAATCAGCGTAAACAGGTGCGGAGGCGTTGTTCGGTCCAGAAATCGAACCGTTGGTTTGCTAGACATTGCTCACTGTTAATCCCGAAATGCACTGGGTGAAAGCCCAAAAGGACGCTAGGTAAGCTTAGCAAATTTGCAATTTGCGACAGCATTCTGGAATGAAGTTTGCAAATTTTCTATTGTTTGCTTTTTGCGCTGCGTGATTTTGGCTATAACAGGTGGCAAATCCGGATGGGAGACAGACCAATGAAGGACATTCTGCAGGAACTCGAAGATCGCCGGGATCAGGCGCGCTTAGGTGGCGGCGAAAAACGCATCGCTTCGCAGCATGCCAAGGGCAAGCTGACCGCGCGTGAACGCATTGAACTGTTGCTGGACGAGGACAGCTTTGAAGAGTTCGATATGTTCGTGGCGCATCGCTGCACTGATTTCGGGATGGAAAAAGAACGCCCCGCCGGCGACGGTGTGGTGACAGGCTGGGGCACTATCAACGGGCGGATGGTCTATGTCTTCTCGCAGGATTTTACGGTCTTTGGCGGCTCGTTGTCTGAAACCCACGCCCAGAAGATTTGCAAGATCATGGATATGGCGGTGCAGAACGGCGCGCCGGTGATCGGGATCAATGATTCCGGTGGCGCGCGCATTCAGGAAGGCGTCGCCTCACTTGGCGGCTATGCGGATGTGTTTCAGCGCAATGTTCTGGCGTCCGGTGTTGTGCCGCAAATCTCGGTTATTATGGGGCCCTGTGCGGGCGGTGCCGTCTATTCCCCGGCGATGACCGATTTTATCTTTATGGTGAAAGACACATCCTATATGTTTGTGACCGGCCCGGATGTGGTCAAGACCGTCACCAACGAAGTCGTCACCGCCGAGGAGCTTGGCGGGGCGTCGACCCATGCGCGCAAATCGTCCGTGGCAGACGCCGCGTTTGAAAATGATGTTGAGGCGCTGACAGAGGTTCGCCGTCTGGTGGATTTTCTGCCGCTCAACAACCGGCAAAAACCGCCGGTGCGGCCGTTTTTTGATGATCCGTCGCGGATTGACGAAAGCCTTGGCACGCTGATCCCGGACAATGCGAACACACCTTACGACATGAAGGAACTGATCCTTAAGCTGGCCGATGAGGGTGATTTTTACGAAATTCAGGAAGAATTCGCCAAGAATATCCTGACAGGTTTCATCCGGCTGGAAGGCTCGACTGTGGGTGTTGTGGCAAACCAGCCGATGGTGCTGGCGGGGTGTCTGGATATCGACAGTTCGCGCAAGGCCGCGCGCTTTGTGCGGTTCTGCGATGCGTTCGAAATTCCGATCCTGACGCTGGTTGATGTGCCGGGCTTTTTGCCCGGAACGGTGCAGGAATATGGCGGCGTTATCAAACACGGCGCAAAACTGCTGTTTGCTTACGGTGAAGCGACGGTGCCCAAGGTCACGCTGATTACCCGCAAGGCTTATGGCGGCGCATATGATGTGATGGCGTCCAAGCATTTGCGCGGTGATTTCAACTATGCATGGCCGACGGCAGAGATTGCGGTGATGGGTGCTAAGGGCGCAACCGAGATCCTGTATCGCTCGGAAATAGGCGACGCTGAAAAGATCGCAGCACGCGCGCAGGATTACGAGGATCGTTTTGCCAACCCGTTCGTGGCGGCCGAAAAGGGCTTTGTGGATGAGGTCATCATGCCGCAATCATCGCGCAAGCGGATTTGTCGGGCTTTTGCTTCGCTGCGCGGCAAGTCGTTGCAAAACCCGTGGAAAAAGCACGACAATATTCCGCTTTGACGAACTTCGGGGTGCAGGAGGTATGCGATGAGACTTGCAATTGATTTCGAAGCGGAAGTCACCGATCCGGTCATTACCGGACTGGATGTAACTGCGTTTCAGCATGGCGATCTTGTGAACCTGATTTTGCAGCGCTCCGAGGTGCTGTGGGATTTCAACAAACCCGGTGCAATCATCCGGTCATGGAACAACGGTGATATGGCACCGATCAACGCGGCGGTTGAGCGCCTTGGCGAAGATATCGCCCGCCGCGCCGCAGCCGTCATTCACGCGGAATTCCGTTCGCTGGCCCCGGTCCTGTCGCAAATCCCTTTGGCGCGAATTGCAGATATCGGCTGCGGGTACGCTTTTTTTGATCTGTTTGCGGCCAAAGAGTATGGCTGCGAAGTTGTGCTTATCGACCTTGAGCAAAACGAGCGCAGGCACTTTGGTTTTCAGAGCGACGGAGCGGCCTATACCTCGCTGGATGTCGCGCGCAGGATGATGGTCAGAAATGGAATTTCTGAACAATCAATCCGGGCACTTAACCCTGGTAAAGATGATCTTACGACTTGCAGTGATATCAATCTGGCTGTCAGTTTCCTGTCCTGCGGTTTTCATTATCCGGTGGATTCCTATATCTCGTTCTTTGAAAACAGCGTTGGTAAGAACGGCAGTGTTATTCTTGATCTGCGAGCCGGAAAATCCGGCGACCAGCTGGCTGCCTTGGCGGGCATCGGGTCGATCAGCTATTTGTCTGCCCCGCACAAGGCCAAGCGTGCATTCTTGCGGAAATCTGTGGCGGCCTGATGATGCCCGGCAAGACATATCCGCCCATCGCGTTGGCTGCCATCTTAGGGGTGGGCGCGTTTTCGCACGTATTGGCTGGCAACGGGGTTGGCACAGCGGCGCCACAGGCTGCCCAGCTTTTGAAGAGTTACAGAATTGATGGCAGTATTTGCCTGCGGGAGCCGTTTTAGATGCCGCGCGACGACATGGATAAGCATCGTGGGTTTCCGGGGCGTTTGGCGGGAACGGATTTTCAGTTCACCATCCGGCGAGCCAACCCCAAAGGTGTGACGCCAATTACCGCACGGCAACGACACCCGGATCGAAAACCGGCCGACAAGCGGGCAGATGCCGGGTTTATGGCAGCACTTTGGGAATATTTCGGTGACGAGCCCTTTGTGCGCGGCAATCTTGATGCCGGGCGGCTAAGCTGGCTGTTTGGAAAAGAGGTTATGGCCGCCGAGGATCCTTTTGATCCGCAAAGCTATGATGCGCTGCTGAAGATTGATGTTGGCAGGGCGCGGGCTGCCTTTCCCGAGGTGTTCGAATGATGGGTATTGGCACTTTTTTGCTTACCAAGGGTCAACTTTGGCGGAATATGGCCGAAACCGGCTCGCTTTTTACGTGCGTGTATCGGGAATCGAAAATGCCGGTCAGTGTTCAGGTTGTCGGTAGCCCCTCCGAAAAATTGGCTGCCGCAAATTGTCAAAACCGTTACCCTTCCCCTTCTAAGAGGTCTGGCCCATTCCCGGTCAGACCTCTACTTCCTTTG
>JAHRVD010000428.1 GCA_019090845.1 Marinosulfonomonas sp. | reverse complement strand
TGTATAAGAGACAGAGACTAACCTCTCTAAAGGGTTACCTTCGGGGAGTTCAACCAAAACTCGGCCCCCAACAGTCGTCAGAAATTTGACTGAACGCCCATGCGAACCGCAACCGAGCGGCGATCGAATAAATCGATGTTGGAACGGGTTGTGCTGGTCTCAATGCTTAGCGACGGTGAAAAGCCGAAATAACTGGTATTAGTAAAGACCATGTTCGCGCCAGCGCTCAGCGACAGATCCTGACGGCCGGACGGATCATAAACCGAATATTCATAGTCGCGTGCTTCCAAAGTTGCGCTCAAAGACAAACCGTTGCCCAGAATCGGGCGCGCAAACCCATAGTGCAGGTTGGATTTTAAGGCGGAGTATTCTTTGGCTGGGTCGCCAGAGGTTGTCTGCTGAGCCTGCAACGACACCCGTAAACCATCACCATTTCCCAGTTTTCGGGTGAAGGAAGTGCCAAGCGCGAATATCCGCGAGGGCGTGTTGGCGTCGCGGATTGAAATCTGATGCTCCAAAGACGAAAAAATCTGCCATGCAGTGGCGTTGTCAGGGCGAAATTCCTGGCTGAATCTGGCGCGCTGATAGTTGGTGTAAGGCGCTCCGCCATACCAGTTTTTCCCAATGTGCAGTGCAAAAACACTGGGCCCCGAGGTGCCAGAAAATCGGCGTGTGTGCCTGATCGAGACTTCGGCCGCAGCAAACCCATAGTCGCTGCCGCTGACACCGGGCGCAGTTTTGCGGGCGCTGGGGGACAGCTCATAGGTGCGTCCAAATAAGATCACCCCAAGGTCGGTGGCAAAGTCGCGACCCCGCGCAATGTTGTAGATTGCATCGACCCCAAGTGCCATCTCGACGCCCGACAAAGCCCGCGCATCCGGGTTCAGCACAAATGGCAAGTCCCAGATAGTGACCGTTTGGCTGGCGGATCCGTTGTTGATATTGCCACTGGGTGCCAATGAAAAATTCAGCCGCAGGCGCAAAGGGTTTTTCTGACGCACGGCGTTGAATTCCTGCCCCAGAATTGGCAAAGCGCTGTCGTCCGCATTGTGCAACGCACGGCGCAACCACCATTCTGCCCGGCTATAATGGCCGGCCCTGAAATGTGCCGAGGCGACCAGCCGGGCTGCGCCAACCTGCTCGTTGTCATTGCGGGCAAGCGCAAATGCCGCCCGGCCCGACCTTACGGCTGCGGGAAAATTACCAATCGAAATCTCGTAGGCAGCCCGTGAAAGTGCGGTTGTGTAGGGTGCAACACCGTCGTCGGCCCGCGCCGTCGTGGTGACGCCAAACGTCATTGCCAGAATTAGTATGATCCGGATTACCAGACCCATAGTCACTTGCCTTTGCCCAAAAAGGGCCGCTGCTATGTTAAACCCGCGCTCAATTCGCTTTGCGCCCTTCTTGCCAGCCCGCAGGCCACAGTGCAATCGTGCCACCCGTTTGGCGGAAAATAAATCTGGAGAGGTTCGGCGAAATCCCTGTATCCTGCGTTGCCACAATGCCATTCCCATAGATATAGTGTGACCTTAGCACAGCAACCCAAGGATTCGCCCTATGCCGCTTTCCCCCGAACAACTGGCCGAAATTGAAGAACTGCGCGCTAACCCGCGCCCGACCCTTCGCGCCGTTTCGGAAGGGATGGAAAGCCATCTTTATCGCGCGCATGACGTTCTGGACCACGGATTTATCCGCGTGATCGACTATATGGGCGACGACGCAGCGATTTGTCAGGCAGCGCGCGTCAGCTATGGCAAGGGCACCAAATCGGTGCAAAACGACGCCGGGCTGATCCGTTATTTGATGCGCCACTGGCACTCGACCCCGTTTGAGATGTGCGAAATCAAGCTGCACGTTAAATTGCCGGTCTTTGTGGCCCGCCAGTGGATCCGCCACCGCACGGCAAACGTCAACGAATACTCGGCCCGTTATTCGATTTTGGATCGGGAGTTTTATATTCCAGAGGTTGATCAGCTGGCGGCGCAATCCACGATCAACAATCAGGGCCGGGGGGCGGCGTTGACTGGTGCGGAATCTGCTCGTGTGCTTGAAATCCTGAAGGGCGACGCCGGGCGCGCCTATGACCATTACGAGGAAATGATCGGCGAGGTCGATCAGGATGGCGGCGCCAAACAAGGGCTGGCACGCGAACTTGCCCGGATGAACCTGCCCGCCAATATCTATACCCAATGGTATTGGAAGACTGATCTACACAACCTGTTTCACTTTTTGCGGCTACGTGCGGACGCCCACGCGCAATACGAAATCCGCGTTTATGCGGATGCAATAGCCCGCGTTGTCGCCGACTGGGTTCCGGCAGCCTACAGCGCGTTTGAAGACTATCGGATGGGTGGTGTTAACCTTTCTGGCAAAGCGGTGGATTGCCTGCGCCGGATGCTGAAGGGCGAGAAGGTGACGCAGGAAACATCCGGCATGAGCAAGGGGGAATGGCGGGAATTTCAGGCGGAATTGTGTGAATGAAGAAGGACCTGAGATTTTCATCAAGAAAAATACAAAGAGAAATCGACTTAGCTCAACATGCGGTTAAGAAATTTCGGAAGGTAACCAATACCAGGGAATTGGACTATAATTGGTCGGCATTCATTGATCACAACTATAAAGCGCAAGATGCGCTTATTCGGGCTGCAAAAGATATACCCGGGCTCAGGCCTTGGGGACATCAAACAGAAAATTTCAGACGTGACGATTCTATCCTGAACCACCTTTTCTTTAGTCGAAACTCGGATGTCCACCGTGATTGGGAACCAGCCAATATAGAGGCAAAGCAGCATATTATCGGGG
>JAHRVD010000427.1 GCA_019090845.1 Marinosulfonomonas sp. | reverse complement strand
TGGACCAGATGATCGGCCCGTCTTCAAAGCGGCTGTTGGCGGCAAGCGCTTCGTCGATTGTTACAATCGGCGTTTCTTCGGCGTATTCAATTATGGCCAGACGGGCAGCTTTGCGCGCCGCCAGATGGCTTTGTGCAGCGACCAGAAAAATCGGCTGGCCGATATAATGCACGGTTCCTGTTGCCAACAATGGTTCATCATGGACAGAAGGTGAGACGTCATTTTCAAACGGCAAGTCATCCGCCGTCAGCACCGCGACGACACCTAGCGCGCCGCTTACTGCCGACAGGTCGATCCCGGTGATAGTTCCGCGCGCTATCGTCGAAAGACCAAAGGCCAGATGCAGGCAATTTGCCGGAACCGGCAGATCATCCACATAGCGGGCCTGCCCGCTTACATGCAGCATCGCCGCGTCATGGGCGAGCGGTTTGCCGACAGTCATGCGCTTACCCCCAGAACCTGCGTGGCCATGCCCTGATCTTCCAGAAAATAACGCAGCAGCATGTTTTGTGCTGTCTGCAGCCGGTATTGGGCTGATGCCCGCATGTCGCTGAGGGGCGAGAAATCTTTGCTGAACATGGTGCAGGCTACATCAACCGTCGCGCGATTCCAGTTCTGACCTAGCAAAGCCGTTTCGACCTCGCTGGCGCGTTGCGGCGTGCCCGCCATGCCGCCAAAGGCGATCCTTGCATCTGCGACAACGCCGTTCTGGATCGAAATCACAAAACACCCGCAGACTGCTGAAATATCCTGATCGAACCGCTTGGTCAGTTTGTAGCATTTCAGCCGGTCCGGCTGGCGTGGAATTTCAACACCTTCCACAAATTCACCCGGCAACCGATCTTGCTTGCCGTATTCCAGATAGAAATCTTCCAGTGCAATGACCCGGCGCGCCTCGCCCTGACGCAGATGCAATTTGGCATTCAGTGCGATCAAAGCTGGTGGGCTATCGCCAATCGGCGATCCATTGGCGATGTTACCGCCAAGGGTGGCAGAATTGCGAACCTGAGTAGATCCGTAACGGCGGATCAGTTCGCCAAAGCTTGGGTGGTGCTCTGTAATCAATTGTCCAAACTCGGTGACGGTTACCGCGGCGCCAATATTGATAGCTTCGGTGGAAACATGCGTTTCTCGCAAGTCCCCGATGCCCCCCACGAAGGCGAGTTTTTCCGGCGTTTCAAGCCGTTTGGTGACCCAAAGCCCCACATCAGTTGCGCCGGCCACGATCGTTGCATCCGGGTTTTTTACATACCAGTCGGCAAATTCATCCACGCTACCGGGCAGAAATACGCGATCATCCGAGGTGTCCGAAATCCTAATGCCCGAGGGATCATCATTCATCCAACCCGGCACCGGATCGTGCGCGGCGGCCTTGGCAGCGCGGATGATCGGCGCGTAGCCGGTGCAGCGACAAAGGTTGCCCGCCATCTGGTCGTCGAAATCTTTGCGCCCGTTCTTATGGGCAACTGCCATCGAAACGACAAAACCGGGGGTGCAAAAGCCGCATTGACTGGCGTGCTTGTCGACCATGTGGGTTTGAACCGGGTGCGGCTGACCATCGGGCCCGCAGATACCCTCGACCGTGCGGATCGCTTTGCCGTGAATTTGGGGCAGAAACAAAATGCAGGCATTGACCGTTCGCGTTCCGCGATCATCCGTAACCATCACCGTGCAGGCGCCACAGTCGCCCTCGTTGCAACCTTCTTTGGTTCCCTTCAGGCCCCGGTCTTCGCGCAGCCAATCCAATAGGGTGCGGGTCGCGGGCTGGCCCTCGATATGCACGGTCTCTCCGTTCAGAAGAAACTGAACTTTCATAATATTAGTCCGCCGCTTTCTCTTCAATCGATCCCTGCGCGCTTGCCCGATGCGACGTAAAACAAAGCGCGCGACCCCTTTGACCAGATGTCAGGAAAGCCGGAAAAACCTGTTCTGGCAAGAGATTTTCCGCTATTGGGTTAGGTATCATTCTGTATACAAAGGCATACCGTCATGAAAATTGAGGCGTTACACCATGTTCAACTGGCAATGCCGCCCGCTCAGGAGGATCAGGCGAGGGCCTTTTATGGCAAGCTTTTGGGCTTTGATGAGGTCGCTAAGCCCACAGAGCTGGCCGCCCGCGGCGGCGTTTGGTTCGAAAATGAAACCGTTCGGGTGCATCTTGGCGTTGAACATAGCTTTCAGCCGGCCCGCAAAGCACATCCGGCATTTCAGATCCGCGATCTTGGGGCGCTGCGCTCGGATCTGTTGCGTGGCAATGTGAAAATCACACCGGATTCTGCGCTGCCCGGCTACAATCGGTTTTACGCAACGGACCCGTTTGGGAACCGGTTGGAATTTCTTGAGCCTAAAGCGTGAAAGCTGTTCCGATTCACTGAACGATCTCTTAATCTGTCGGCATGACGACTGCCCCGCGATTCATTCATCTTCGTTTGCACACCGAGTATTCACTGCTCGAGGGGGCGATCCACGTTAAAAAACTACCGGCAATGTGCCGGGCCAACAACATGCCCGCCGTCGCCGTGACCGACACCAACAATATGTTTGCAGCACTTGAATTTTCGGTCACTGCGTCCGAGGCCGGTGTTCAGCCGATCATCGGGTGTCAGATTGATCTGCTCAGCGCCGATCCGACGCCGGGTGAAAATACCCCCCCAGTGGCCCCGATTGTGCTGCTGGCCCAAAACGAAGATGGCTATCAAAACCTGCTAAAGCTGAACTCGTGCCTTTATCTTGATGCAGGCGGCGAACTGCCCCGTGTGACGCTGGATGATTTGCAATCCCACGCAGACGGCCTGATTTGTCTGACCGGGGGACCAGACGGCCCGCTTGGCCAGCTTTTCGTGGCCCGTCAGGACGATAAGGCCAAGCAGTTGTTGTCGCGGTTGTCGGCGATCTATCCCAATTCGCTTTACGTCGAATTACAGCGCCATCCTGCGGAAAATGGCCTGTCACAGGCCGAAATCGCAGCCGAGCGCGGGCACCTGAATCTGGCCTACGCGATGGGCCTGCCGATTGTGGCAACCAATGACGTATATTTCCCAAAAACTGATATGTATGAGGCCCATGACGCGCTGATCTGTATCGCCGATGGGGCCTATGTCGACCAGCAAGATGCCCGGCGACGCCTGACAGCGCAGCACTATTTTAAATCGCCCGAAGAAATGGTGACGCTATTTGCCGATCTGCCCGAAGCCGTCGCAAACACCGTGGAAATTGCCAAACGGTGCGCCGTTATGGCCGTCCGGCGCGATCCGATTTTGCCAAAGTTCGCAGACAATGAGATCGACGAATTGCGCGATCAGGCGCAAAAGGGGCTGGCCGAAAGGCTAAAGGTAATTCCCCACGCCACCTCGGTTAAGGACTACGAGGACCGGCTGGAATTTGAACTTGGTATAATCAAAGGTATGGGGTTTCCCGGCTATTTCCTGATCGTGGCCGATTTCATCAAATGGGCCAAAGATCAGGGCATTCCGGTGGGGCCGGGGCGGGGGTCTGGTGCGGGCTCGTTGGTGGCTTATGCGCTGACAATCACCGACCTTGATCCGCTGCGCTATTCCCTGTTGTTTGAACGGTTCCTGAACCCCGAACGTGTTTCGATGCCCGATTTCGACATCGATTTCTGCATGGAACGACGCGAAGAGGTTATCCAATACGTTCAGAAAAAATACGGCCGCGATAAGGTGGCCCAGATCATCACTTTCGGAGCACTTTTGTCCAAGGCGGCGGTGCGCGATATCGGTCGGGTTTTGCAGATGCCCTACGGTCAGGTTGACCGCATATCGAAAATGATCCCGGTTGAGGGCGTCAAACCCGTCAGCATCGAAAAAGCGCTGAAAGATGAACCCCGCCTGAGGGAAGAAGCCCGCAATGAAGAAGTGGTTCAACGCCTGTTGGACTACGGCCAACAGGTCGAAGGTTTGCTGCGCAACGCCTCCACCCACGCCGCCGGCGTGGTGATTGGCGACCGACCAATTGATGAACTGGTGCCACTGTATCAGGACCCGCGTTCAGACATGCCGGCGACGCAATTCAACATGAAATGG
>JAHRVD010000027.1 GCA_019090845.1 Marinosulfonomonas sp. | reverse complement strand
GGAGCCACCAACACCAAATGATTACCCCGCACACCCAAAGGTGACGGAACGGAGCGCTTATACTGCTGCGAGAACCAGAGTCAATGCCGGGAGGTCAGAATAGCTGCCTCGGCCTGCGTCAGGTTGCGCCTGGCGAAATCGCCGTAAGAAAACGGATCAAGCGCAACTGTCGGGGCAACCTGATCGAGCGCCCGGCGCTGTTCATCATCAAGATGATCCAGCGCAGCGTTCGCCGGATGAAAACTGTCACATTCCACCCCGTTGGCCCAGATCACCTGATGCTCGTTTAACATCAAGTGAATATAGCATAAATCGCGCATATTATGCTCGACCCGCACAGTGTGATCGTTAATCAAATCGCGCGCACAAACCAGAACTTCTGGCGTATTGAACAGTGCCTGCGCTGCATCACCCTTCAATAAGATACGATGTTCTGGCGACACAATCAGATCTGGCTCTGGTTGCCGCGCACCAAAGAAATTCGCCTTTATCCGAACCGGCCGCAACTGCGGCATCGCTGCCAGACGCGCGCCGCTGATACGTCGTCGCCCGATCCACTGAATTACCTGCTCGCCATTATCCTTGGTGCTGACCCGGTCGCCCTGACACAGGTCCTGGACCAGTTTAGGCCCATCGGATGTCGCAATCAGGGTGTCGGGAACAAAACAAATAACGCCGCCCGATTTTTCGGCTCCGTGAACGGCGACCTTCCGGGCGTTCATTTCAACGACCCAAAGATCGCGACCGGCGGGTGGTATTGCTCCGACAAAAAGCAACATTGGCTCGCTCGTTTCCGGGCTGTCAATTATTGTCGCCACATAGCTTTGCATGCCATCCGTCAGACGAAACCCAGAACCAAACAGCGTCCATGCCGCATCCGGGTCGTCACTTTGATGTTCAAAAATTTCCGGGTTGCCCAGCAACTTGCGCACCTGCTCGGCGGCGCGTGTATGCAGGTGCTTATCCGCACCACTGCGTTCAAGCACCAGTATGTCGCGCGGGTCATCAACCCGCACCGCCTGCCCAGACCAGCTCCATGTCGCGCCAACACTCATCGTGCCGACCGGCGCACCGGTAAGCCCGTCGATTTCCGTTTGGGACCAAGAGATGACGAACGTGCCGCAAAAGCCCGTTTTCATACCCGTATACCTGCCGCTTTTTGTTTTTATTATTGCGGGCAGGCTAACAGCCGGGATTCACAGAGGTAAAGTGATGAATTGCGTTGGGCATGCGCTGTGGCCCTAAGGACTCACCCGCATTTCGAATAGCCGCAACTGCCACATGTCATGCAGCCCTCGACCATGCGCAGCTCATAACCACCACAAGATGAACAGGCCTTGCCCCTCGGTTTACCAAGCGCCACAACATCAGATTGCGGATCAGCCTTAAGGCCTAGCCCCTCGCCTTCAATAAAGCCGATAGCGATCAAATGCTGCTCAATCACGCCGCCAATCGCGGCCAAAATTGACGGGACATATTTCCCTTTCATCCACGCACCACCGCGCGGGTCAAAGACCGCCTTAAGTTCCTCGACCACGAATGACACGTCGCCGCCGCGCCGGAACACCGCAGAAATCATCCGCGTCAGCGCCACGGTCCAGGCGAAATGCTCCATGTTCTTGGAATTGATGAACACTTCGAACGGGCGGCGGTGGCCGCCGATCACGATATCATTCACGGTGATATAAATAGCATGCTCGCTGTCGGGCCATTTCAGCTTGTAGGTCGCACCTTCCAGTTCTTGGGGGCGATCCAGTGGTTCCGAAATATACACAATTTCGGCGTCTCCGTTTTCGCCGCCACGAAGCTGGCCGGGGGTCTCGCCCGGCGCACTTTCCGTCGTTTCAGACACCGACAAAACTGATCCGGTGACATCATTCGGGCGATAAGTGGTGCAGCCTTTGCAACCCGAATCCCAAGCCGACATATAGACGTCTTTGAACGCCTCGAACGAAATATCTTCAGGACAGTTGATCGTCTTTGAGATCGAGCTATCGATCCATTTCTGTGCCGCCGCCTGCATGCGCACATGGTCCAGCGGGGCCAATGTCTGGGCGTTTACGAAATAGTCAGGCAGCTCTGCATCGCCAAATTTGTCGCGCCACATTTGCACAGCATAATCGACAACCTCTTCCTCGGTGCGCGATCCGTCTTTTTGCAGAACTTTGCGCGTATAAGCATAGGCGAAAACCGGCTCGATCCCGCTGGATACATTCCCAGCATAAAGCGAGATTGTCCCGGTTGGCGCGATCGAAGTCAGCAAAGCGTTGCGAATTCCATGCTTACGCACCGCATCGCGAACCTCGTCATCCATCTGCATCATGTTGCCTGACGCCAGATAGCCCTTTGCCTCGAACAGCGGAAAGGCACCTTTTTCGCGGGCCAAATCCACGGACGCCAGATAGGCCGCCCGCGAAATTGCCTTCATCCAAGCCTCCGTCTGGGCTGCAGCCTGGCTTGATCCATATCGCAGCCCGAGCATCAGCAATGCATCCGCCAGGCCTGTCACCCCCAACCCGATACGGCGCTTATTGCGCGCCTCGGCTGCCTGCGCTTCCAGCGGAAATTTCGATACATCGACAACATTGTCCATCATTCGCACGGCGACCCGAACCAGATCGTCCAGCGCCGCCAGATCAAGCTCTGCACGGTCCTCGAATGGTCGTGCAACCAACCGCGCCAAATTGACCGAACCCAGCAGGCAAGCACCATAAGGCGGCAACGGTTGTTCACCGCAGGGGTTCGTCGCAGCGATCGTTTCGCAATAGGCCAGATTGTTCATCTGGTTGATACGATCAATGAAAATCACGCCGGGTTCGGCGAATTCATAGGTCGAATTCATGATCCGGTCCCACAGATCACGGGCCTGAACCGTATGATAAACCTTGCCGCCAAAGCGCAGGTCCCACGATGTATCGCCCTTGACGGCGTCCATGAACGCATCCGAGATCAGCACCGACATGTTAAAATTGCGTAATCTGGCAGGGTCGGATTTCGCTGTGACAAATTCCTCGATGTCCGGGTGGTCGCATCGCATCGTCGCCATCATCGCCCCGCGCCGGGACCCTGCCGACATGATCGTGCGGCACATCGCGTCCCAGACATCCATGAACGACAACGGGCCAGAAGCATCGGCCGCAACACCTTTCACATCCGCGCCTTTTGGCCGAACGGTGGAAAAATCATAGCCGATCCCGCCGCCCTGCTGCATGGTCAGAGCGGCCTCTTTCAGCATGTCGAAAATTCCGCCCATGCTGTCGGGCACCGTCCCCATTACAAAGCAATTGAACAACGTCACCGAACGGCCGGTTCCGGCCCCGGCGGCAATACGTCCGGCGGGCAGAAATTTGAAATCTTCAAGGGCCGTGTAAAACCGGTCTTCCCAGATCTTTGGCTCTTCCTCAACCGAAGCCAGCGATTGCGCAACCCGACGCCAGCTGTCTTGAACAGTTTTGTCCACAGCACTGCCGTCCGCCTGTTTCAAGCGGTATTTCATATCCCAGATTTGCTCGGCAATAGGTGCTGAAAATCGGCTCATTTTTCTGGTCCCAGAGTGTGGCAGGAAGGCTATGGAAGCTAAAGCTAACCCGCCCCCCGGTCAACTTGCCATCCTGCATTTTCATGATACGTTAACAATCAGGACACACACCATATCTTGGGGGTCATGGTGCCACAACACCTAAATCTAGTGAAATTGTGCGTTGGCGTTAGCTCTCTCGAAGATCTGAGCAGCCGTATCGATTCCCGCAAAAGCACCGAAACCATGCATATTACCCGCATGTGGCCCAAGAAATCGGCGGAACTTTTGAATGGCGGGTCGCTTTATTGGGTCATCAAAGGCGTGATCCTTGCGCGCCAGAAAATCCTGAGCCTTGATGAAAAAATCGGCGAGGACGGCATCCGGCGTTGCGGCATTCGCATGGATGCAACCTTGCATCGCACCGAGGCCGCCCGGCGACGTCCCTTTCAGGGATGGCGCTATCTGACGGTACAAGACGCGCCGCGCGATCTGGCTTTGGCGCGCGAACACGACGACGATCTACCGCCGGAACTAATTGCCCAACTTGCGCAAATCGGTGTTCGTTAGGCTCTAACCAAGCCGCCTCAGGCCAGACCAAGTTTTTCGATCAATGCGTCATAGGTTGCGGTTTCACCAGCGCCCCATTTGGCATTTTTTGAACGGAACAACGTCGCCTGAGACGTCATAATCAGCCCATCTGACAGTGCTCTCAGGTGATTTGCCCGCTGCGTATCGCCGGTTGATGTGATGTCGGCAATTGCTTCGGCAGTCAGGTTTTTCACGGTGCCTTCGGTGGCGCCCTGACTATCGACCAACTGATAGTCGGCCACACCATTTTCACGCAGGAAATTTCGAACCAGCCGGTGATATTTTGTAGCAATCCGCATGCGAAACCCGTGTTTCTGGCGAAACTGCGCGGCAGCTGCGTCAAGGTCATCCAGCGTATCCACATCGACCCAGGCGGTCGGCACAGCGACGACCAGATCGGCAAATCCAAATCCCATTTCGGCCACGACATCGACCTGTGCATCCCACAGGTTCAGCCGTTCGCGCACCATATCAGCGCCCGTCACACCAAGGTGGATGTTGC
>JAHRVD010000426.1 GCA_019090845.1 Marinosulfonomonas sp. | reverse complement strand
GCCTGAACCAGAAAACTTTCCATAAATCTTTCTTAAATCTCGCTGTCCGGGTCGTAGCCGGCCAATGCAATTAACCTGTCGGCAGTTTCAATTTCAGGTTTCGTTTGCCTTTTGTATACAGCAGTTCGACGGCACTGATTGCATCGACACGCCCGCCGTCCAGTCGGTCTCCAACTTGCACTTTCACATAGCGTCCACTTTTCAGGCGGACCAATGCGCGCCGTTCGTTGGCGGAACCGTAAACACCGATCAGGTTGATCGCAGACAGGTTGATCGCATTCTTTTGGGTTGCTTCAGTAGCGACCGACGCTTTGGTCGGGATCGAAGGGGCAGAACGTGTGACAGTTGCCGCAGAGGTTACCACGACATCGGGTTTTTCCGATGTCTGGGCCAATGCTTCGGCCAGTGCTTTTTGAACTGCGGACTGGAAATTGTCCGGGCGGCTGGTGGGCACCCGTGAACTGCTCAGCACAACCGATGCGGCGGGCGACGTTGTAACCTGCCCACGGTCCTGTTCTGATGCGGGTCGAAGCACCGGGCGCACTTTGCCTATTTCGGCCAGCGAGCGTCCGCCGAAACGTTCTTTTTCATTTTGTTCGATCAGATTGGCAGGCCGCAGGATTGGCCGGACTTTTGCCAATGCGGCCAAATCTGCAGACAATTCTGCGGGCCGAGCAGTCGCGCCGGATATGGCCGGGCTTGTTCCGGGGCGCAACGATGGCACAATCGCAGGTTTGCCGGCAAATACCCGAATGCCGTCTGGTGTCAGCGCACCGGTTGGCGTTGCCTTCACCAGCCCGCGTTCATCCAGATCAAAAACCGTTCCCAATGGGGGGGGCGGCAAAGTCTGCGCCAGCGTTTTATCGGGGTAAATTGCGCTGTGCGACAACAGGGCGACAGCGTCATTGCTGACCACGGCCCGGTCGATCGAGGCAACATAGACATTGTCAATCCGGTCGGTGGCCAGATTTCCCGGGGGCAGTGGTGCGCGTTGCCAGATGCCCGAAACGGCATAGGCGGCGGCTGCCTCGGGTGGGGTTAGCGGGGCGGCGCTTGTGGCCTCGGCGGCCTCTTCGGGGGTCAGCGCGATCATCGCATCGGTTGAGATGTCGGGTGCGGTAAGGGACGCAATTTCTATTGCGACCTCGACCTTGTCGGTCTGGGGCGTCTTGGCGGGTGGCGCGGTATCTTCCAGAAACCCAGATGACGCAACGACCGCCTGCGCTGTCAGGCCCGGCCCGTTGGCGTTATCGCCGCGCCAGAATCTGGCCGATGTGATCGGTGTCTCGACTAAAATGCCCGACACAAACACAATTGCGGCTATTGCTGCTGCCAGTCCAACGGTAATGGACAGACTTGGGCGTCGCGGGCGTTCGCCGGGTTTGGTTCGGTTTCTGGCACCAAAAATTGTAAGTGCCCGGGCTTCCTGTTCGCGTTGGCTGGAAACCAGCTGGGCCATTGGCTGTGTCGCGTCGGCGACTGGCGCCGGGGGAACTGTCAGCGCCCGTTTGGGTGCAACCAGACTTTCCTGCTCGGCCAGATAGGCTTTGGGAATTTTGCCCGCATCAAGTGCCGGTGCGGTTACCGGAACCACTTCGGCCTGTTCGTGCGGGCTGTTATCTGTCAGCTCGGCGGACGCGGTTATGGCAATGCGCGGAGCGATCCATTTCAGGCGCAGCGGCTCTTCGTCCGATTGCGCGCGACCAGACTGACGGCGGGTGCTGAAAGTCAGATCACTGGTATCGTCGCTTTGCGCTGGGGCATCAGTTTCGCAGTGTTCAGGATCATCGGTCAGGTTCGGTTGATCCGGGTTTGATTGTCCGGCCGTCAGATTGTCCGCGGGCGGGGTTGCAAGAACCTGTGCATCGTCAACAACCGGTGCGTCCGGACGTTCAGATTGATTGATTTCCGCGATAATATCGTGATCCGGTTCGACCAGTTCTCCGTCAGAAAGCAAAGAATGAGAATGCCCAGTGGCACCGAAAAAAATCTCTTTGGTAAATCCGCCATCTTCGGGTGTGGCAACAAATGACACCGGGTTCATCCGGTGCTTTAGCGCAAAAGTTTCGGCTTCTTCCAGCGTCTCGCGCGCAACGATGGCCACATGGGCATAGCCCCCGCCTGCATCGCACCAGTCAAAATAAAGATCCTCTACCTGATAAGGTGTCAGACCTTCCATCCCTTTGCGAATTTCCTGTTCCCGGCGCTCATGGCTTGCCCCAAGTGCGTCGATCTTGGTGTAAAGAATTTGCGAATTTGGCAGCACAAGTTTAGTTGAAAATTTCCCACCGGACAGATCGGTTGCTGTCTGGCGCAGATATTTTAACTGTTTGGACAGGTCGGGATCGTCTGGCGCGACCTCACCCACACAACGCCATCCATTCGTTGCCCGCCGCAGCAGTCGAATGCCGTCATGGCTGAGAATAAGGGCGAAACTTGGCTTCATCCTGATAGTCTACCACATGCTTGCTGGCGGGCAGGAGTCCACCCGTTGTTTGGGCCAGTCTACAGCAGGAATTCGCCGAGCGAAAGACTTGCGTATCCAGCGAAAGCCCAAATTTTTCTTGCCCGGCTTTCAGATGCACGTGCATCCCACAGAAATGAAAAATGCCCGGCCTAGGGGCGCTCAGTGCCCGCCGGGGCGGGGTATTAACCCGCCCCAGTCAGACCAGATCAGGACGTAGCTTTAGTCAGCGCCTGATCCAGATCAGCAATCAGATCGTCCGCATCCTCAATTCCGATCGACAGGCGCACCGAATCTGGTGCTGCCCCGGCCGCTTCTTGTTGCTCTGCGTCCAACTGGCGGTGCGTAGTTGAGGCAGAGTGAATTATCAGCGAACGCGCATCGCCAAGGTTGGCCACATGGCTGAAAATTTCGACACTATCGACCAGCTTTATGCAAGCCTCATAACCGCCCTTGATCGAGAATGTGAACAAGGCTCCGGCACCGCGCGGGCAGATTTTCTCGACCCGGTCAAAATATGGCGACGAGGGCAGGCCCGCATAGGTCACCTTGGTCACACGCGGATCATCTTCCAGCCACTTTGAGATTTTCTGCGCGTTGGCCACATGGCGCTGCATGCGAAGCGACAGGGTTTCGATGCCCATCAGGGTGTAATGCGCGGCCTGCGGGTTCAGCGTCATGCCCAGATCGCGCAAACCAATGGCGATACCGTGGAAGGTGAAGGCCAGCGGGCCGAATGTTTCGTGAAATTTCAGCCCGTGGTAAGCGGGTTCAGGTTGCGACAAGGACGGGAACTTGTCCGATGCGGACCAGTCAAAATGTCCGCTGTCAACCACGCAACCGCCGGTCACGGTGCCGTTGCCGGTCAGGTATTTCGTGGTCGAATGAACAACCAGCGACGCGCCATGTTCAAACGGGCGGCACAGATAAGGTGTGGCGGATGTGTTATCGACGATCAACGGCACCCCGGCTGCGTTTGAAATCGCCGAAATCGCGTCCAGATCGGTGATATAGCCGCCCGGATTGGCGATGGATTCGCAGAAAACCGCGCGTGTGTCGTCGTCAATGGCGGCCTTGACTGCATCAAGATCGTCAAAATCAACAAATGTCGCGTTCCATCCGAACCGTTTGATCGTCTGGCTGAACTGGGTGATCGTGCCGCCGTAAAGCCGGGTCGAGACAACAACGTTGCGCCCCGGCGCCATCAGCGGGAACAGCGCCATAATCTGGGCTGCATGGCCCGAAGAACAGCAAACCGCGCCAACGCCGCCCTCAAGTGTCGCGATACGTTCCTGCAATACGGCCACGGTTGGGTTGGTCAGGCGCGAATAGATGAACCCGACTTCCTGAAGGTTAAACAATGCTGCGGCATGTTCTGCGTCGCGAAACACATAAGCCGTGGTCTGATAAATCGGTGTCTGGCGTGCACCGGTTGCGGGATCGGGCTTGGCGCCTGCGTGAATTTGCAGTGTATCAAAGCCATATGTTGGGCCGTCTTCTGACATTTATTTTCCTCCAGGTTAACTTGACGTAATGTGTAAGGACGCAGAAGCGCCTGCGCAACCGTTCCGGGCGCGGGGCATCTTGCGAATGTCAGGGGCGTCTGGTTTAGGCTGGGCCGGAAGTTGCAGGAGGATGTGATGCCAACACCGTTTCATTTTGCCTTTAACGTGCCCGATCTGGACGCTGCGCGTGCGTTTTATGGTGGCGTGCTTGGTTGTGCTCAGGGGCGCTCAACCCAAAGCTGGGTTGATTTCGATTTCTTCGGGCACCAGATATCGCTGCATGTGGGCACGCCATTTGCCACGGCCACGACCGGAAAGGTCGGGGCGCATATGGTGGCGATGCCCCATTTCGGCGTGGTTCTGGAACTGGCGGACTGGCGGGCGCTGGCGGATCGCTTGATGCGCAGCGGCGTGGATTGGGTGATTGAACCCACTGTTCGTTTTAAGGGGGAGCCGGGCGAGCAATGGACGATGTTTTTTCGCGACCCTGCTGGCAATCCGATCGAGATTAAGGGATTTGCTGATCTTGAAAAGATATTTGTAGAATAACGACTTACATGATGGTCTAAATCCGACTGGCTAACGCATCCAAAACCCGGCCTTTTTGATCTGCTGACGGATCATCTGCTCGCGTTTTGGCAGGTTATCGCGATCAAACAGGGCCCGCACCTTCTGGCCGCGATTCTGATAGACAGTGCGCTTGATCGGCTCGTATTCTTTTAGCACTTTCTTCAGTTTATTCGGTGCGGCGACGTCTTGCAGTTTGGCAACCGCAGCGTCGCTTTCGCGGGCATAAAACAACGGGAAAGTGCGGTAGTGAACTGTCGTTTCGCCGTCCAGCGTATCTGCTGGCAGCACGTCACGTCCGCCACCAAAAGATTTGATCACCAGCGGCAAAGCCACCTGATCAAGCCACGGGTCCAGCGTTTGTGCAGCAAGAGCTTCGCCGGGTGAGCCTTTGATTTTCAACGCATATTCCAGAAACCGCTTTCCAAATTCTTGGGGGCATCGGTAATAAAACCAACCGGCATTGAAATACATATAGCGGCGCCAGTATTCATCCGGTTGCGACATATCCAGCGTGCTTT
>JAHRVD010000026.1 GCA_019090845.1 Marinosulfonomonas sp. | reverse complement strand
TCGTGCAGGCGGCGTTATTTCAATGGGTCAACCCAAAGGCCTGGGCAATGGCGCTAAGCGCCAACAGCGCTTACACGCCCGAAGGTTTCGGCATGGTGGGCGCGCTTATCGTTGCGTCGGCTTTTATCGCGGTCAACACGCCGTCGATCACCTGCTGGACGCTGATGGGTACACAAATTTCCCGACTTCTGAACGTCGCGTGGAAACTGCGTGCCTTCAACATTTGCGCCGCTTTGTTATTGCTGGGTTCGCTCTATCCGATTTTGTTTCCAAACGTCTGACAAGCTTCGGGCGGCCCCCTGTCGGGCACCAATCGCACGAAGTGCCAGAAGAAATGCGCCGCAGGCGCCCCGTTTCAAAACGGCACGTCGTCTTCGCGCCCGGCGGGGGTGATGAACTTTGCGACGACCTTCTTGGCGCCCGCATGTTCAAACTCGATATCAAGCTTGTCGCCCTCGATCCCCATCACATAGCCATAGCCAAATTTCTGGTGAAAAACCCGGTCTCCCTGCGAAAATGAAGAAACAGCCGTTGCGTCGATAACCATATTCCGGCTTTCGGCTGGCTGCCCCACACCTCGTCGCTGCGAGCGCGCCTGCAACCGTTTCCAGCCCGGCGAGTTATACCCATCCGCCCGCTCTGCCGCCTCTTCCAGCCCCGAGGTCGCCGAGGCATCTGGTGCCGCCGCACCATATCCGCCGCCATAAAGGCCCGGAGGGGTCAGCACCTCGACATGTTTTGCGGGCAATTCATCAATAAAGCGCGACGGCAGCGCCGATTGCCACTGGCCATAGACGCGCCGATTGGCGGCAAATGAAATTGTGCAGATTTCCTCGGCCCTTGTGATGCCCACATAGGCCAGTCGGCGCTCCTCTTCCAAACCCTTCAGCCCGCTTTCATCCATGCTGCGCTGACTGGGAAACAGGCCATCCTCCCAGCCGGGCAGGAATACCGCCGGAAATTCCAGCCCCTTGGCGCCATGCAGCGTCATGATCGAGACTTTTGCACCGCCGTCATCGGTTTCATTGTCCATTATCAGCGCAATATGTTCCAAAAACCCCTGAAGATTATCGAATTGTTCCAGCGCCTTGATAAGCTCTTTCAGGTTCTCCAGTCGCCCGGGTGCTTCAGGCGTTTTGTCGTTCACCCACATCGCCGTGTAGCCAGAGTCCTCCAGAATCTGCTCGGCCAACTCAATATGCGATTGCTGCGCGTCCAAGACCTGAGCGTGCCAGCGATCAAATCCCTCGACCAACGCGCCAACAGCGCCCCGCGCCTTGCCCGACAATACACCAGAAGATGCCGCCAGCCGCGCCCCTTCCAGCAGTGAAATACCGTTTTCGCGCGCGGTTATCCGAATGTTCTGCAAGGCTTTGTCACCGACCCCACGTTTTGGCGTATTGATGATCCGCTCAAACGCCAGATCATCCTCGGGGCTGACAGCGACGCGGAAATAAGCCATCGCATCGCGGATTTCCATCCGCTCATAAAACCGTGGCCCGCCGATGACACGATAGGGCAGACCGATGGTCAGGAACCGATCCTCAAAGGCGCGCATTTGGTGGCTGGCGCGAACCAGAATTGCCATTCCGTCCAGATCCATAGGCGCCATACCACGGGTGCCGCCCTGCATCGCCTCAACCTCTTCGCCGATCCAGCGCGCCTCTTCCTCACCGTCCCAATGGCCGATCAGCCGCAGCTTTTCGCCCTCTTCGGCATCGGTCCACAGCGTTTTTCCCAGCCGGTTTTCATTGCCCGAGATCACCCCCGAAGCGGCGGCCAGAATATGCGGCGTCGAGCGATAGTTCTGCTCCAGCCGCACCACAACAGCGCCCGGAAAATCCTTTTCGAAGCGCAGGATATTACCCACTTCCGCTCCGCGCCACCCATAGATCGACTGATCGTCATCGCCCACACAGCAGATGTTTTTATGCCCGCCCGCCAGCAGCCGCAGCCACAGGTATTGGGCGACGTTGGTATCCTGATACTCATCCACCAGAATATAGCGAAACCAGCGCTGATATTGCGCCAGAATGTCCGCGTGGGTCTGGAAAATCGTCACCACATGCAACAACAGATCACCAAAATCGACCGCATTCAGAACCTTCAGCCGCTCTTGGTATTGCACATAAAGCTCAACCCCGAGATGGTTGAATGCCGCCCCATCCGCGACCGGAACATTTTCGGGTGTCAGCGCGCGGTTCTTCCAGCCATCAATCAGCCCGGCCAGCATGCGCGCCGGCCAGCGTTTGTCGTCAATCCCCGCCGCCACGATCAGCTGCTTAAGCAGCCGCACCTGATCGTCGGTGTCCAGAATGGTGAAATTGCTTTTCAGCCCGACAAGTTCGGCGTGTCTGCGCAACAATTTAACGCAGACCGCATGGAACGTTCCCAGCCAAGGCATACCTTCGACGGTCTGCCCCAGCAGGCGTCCGACGCGGTTTTTCATCTCGCGCGCGGCTTTGTTGGTGAATGTCACGGCCAGAATTTCGTTTGGCCGAGCCCGCCCGGTATTGAGCAAATGCGCAATCCGAGTGGTCAGCGCCTTAGTCTTGCCGGTCCCGGCCCCGGCCAGCATTAAAACCGGCCCGTCAAGTGCTTCGACCGCTTCGCGTTGCGCCGGGTTCAGATCATCCAGATAGGGCGCACCACGCGCCGCCAGTGCCATCGCCGACAACGATGGGGCCCGTTCAGGGGTCGTTGATGGTTCAAACCCATCATTTTCGTTAAAACTGCTCATGGGGCTGACCATATCGACACAGTCACGAAAGGAAAAGGCTTGTTCACACTATGTTCTCATCCTTCCATTTGCCTTTTTGCGTCAATGACATAGAAGAATTCGCATGGACCTTGATACCTTTTATCCGGCGATTTCGGATCTGCGGGCGCGGGCGCGTCGCCGCATTCCACATTTCGCGTGGGAATTTCTGGACAGCGGCACCGGCACTGGCGATGCAATGGCGCGCAATCGCGCAGCACTGAAAAACGTGCTGTTGCAACCGGGTATCCTGAAGGGCGAGGTTGCGCCTGATCTAAGCACACAGTTTCTTGGCCAAACCCTGTCAGCCCCGTTTGGCATTGCGCCGGTCGGCATGTCCGGGCTGATGTGGCCCGATGGTGAACGCCTGCTGGCGCGCCTTGGCGCAGACCATTCCATTCCGTACTGCATGTCCAATGTATCCACCCAAACGCCCGAGCATGTTGCCCCACATCTGGGCGATATGGGCTGGTTTCAGCTTTATGCCCCACGCGATCTGAAAATCCGCGCCGATATGCTGGCGCGGGTGCAGGGCGCGGGGTTTCACACATTGGTGCTGACCGTGGACGTTCCCGTTGCCAGCCGGCGCGAGCGTCAGCGCCGGGGCGGGCTGAAACAACCGCCTCGTCTGACGCCCCGCATTCTGGCGCAGGTTGCCACCTGTCCGGCCTGGGCGCTGCGTGTCTTGCGTTACGGCATGCCGCAAATGCGTTTTATGCAGGAATATTCCAACAATAGCGGATCGCTGTCCTCAACCGCCCACATTGGCTATTTGCTGCGCACCGCGCCCGATTGGCAATATCTGCGCTCGCTTCGCGACGAATGGCCGGGAAAGCTGATCGTCAAAGGCGTATTGCAGGCAGATGAAGCACCCAAACTGGTGGCCGAAGGCGTGGATGCGATCTGGGTTTCCAACCATGCCGGGCGGCAGTTTGATGCCGCACCTGCCTCGCTTGATGCGCTGGCCCCGATCCGCGCCGCTGTGGGGCCTGAAATGCCGTTGATTTATGATGGCGGGATCGAAGGCGGGCTGGATATTTTGCGCGCCGTCGCGCTTGGCGCTGACCTAGTGATGCTTGGGCGCGCGTTTCATTATGGGCTTGGCGCGTTCGGGGCGCGCGGTGCGGCCCATGTGGTCGACATCCTGACCCAGGACATCAATGCCAATCTTGGCCAGATGGGAGTTGCGACACCGCCCGAGGCACGCAACCACCTGATCTGACCAATTTTAACTGTTCATGTGACGGATAAAACAATTTCTTATCAATGTTAGCGGTGCCATCCGGGTGCCAGCCGTTGTAACTGACCGTGGGGCAGTTTACTGCGATGCAGCATAGGATAGGGAGTCTATGCGCAATGGCCGAGTTCAACAAAATCCTCATCGCCAACCGTGGCGAGATTGCCATCCGCGTCATGCGCGCCGCCAATG
>JAHRVD010000425.1 GCA_019090845.1 Marinosulfonomonas sp. | reverse complement strand
CGGCCAGCCGGTCGTGCCTTCTTAAACAAGCCATAGCGAATTGTCGGATCGATTCCATAGCGGCAATCGTCAGTCCGGTCGCAAACAGAATTTTCCCTGGATAGATTGGGAAACTATATAGTGTGATGGCCGTTTCACGCTCTTGAACGCTGTCGATTGCCAATCTCCATGAGCCATATGCAAGCGCGAACGTGCAAGCAGCGCCCAGAAATCGGCCAAAAAGGTCCACCACTGAATTGAATTTGACCGGAAAATTTTCAGATAAAATGTCCACTCGCACGTGACTATGCGTGTAATGGGCAGAGACAATTGCCATTGCAACACATACAGCCAACACAACTTCTACAATTTCATTGGCCCCCGAGAATGGGCTTTTAAATAGCAGATAGGCAAGAACATCCAGTGTGCCAATGGATAATATAAGAAACATACACAGCCCTGCAATCAGGACAGTCACCCATAAGGTGTTACCGAATAATTTCCCCATTTATTTGCCCACCCTTCTGTATATTACGGTTGCTCGATTAGTCCACGTGACTGTTCGGGCCCCTTTTCCGGGCGTTGACCAGACATTAAAATTAGCCTGACGCCGCACAATCAAAATGTCGAAATGGATCTTTTCTTCAGAAGTCGCCGTTATGCTGTGCGAAAGATTTGCTTAACCATTTGGCCACCGGCGGCGCGGGCCAGAACAGGGCCGCGCCGCCGACAGTTTTTTTGCCTTTCGGAAACGAAGAGTTCCCAAACCGAGCGTTAGCCGCCAGCCAGTTCCTTGGCACGCGTCTTCACATATTCGCCGATCCGTTTTGCAACGTCATGGCGATCGGTTCCCTCCTGCTGGGCAACCCAAAGGTCAATAAAGTCCGGCATCAAAGCAACCATCTTTGCCTGCTCTTCGTCCGAAAACTCGACGACCGTCACGCCGTCCAGCGCAGCTAAATCACTAAGCGAGTCTTTGGCACTGGCTTCAGCAACCGCGACACTGCGTGCAGAGGTTTCATTGGCAATTTCGGTCACAAGATTACGGACGTCGTCGGACCATTCATTGAAATACAGATCGTAGTTTACAACCAGTGGCCATGTCGAACCCGCGCCAAAGTTAGCTGTGCTGATATAGGGTGCTACTTCATACATTTTCTGGGTCAGGATCGAGCTGTAGTCATAGAAAACGCAATCAAGACGGCCACGCTGCAGACCTTCATAAATTTCAGCCGGCAGAACCGTCACACCAACCGCACCAACGGAGGACCAGACTTTTGGATGATAGGCGCTGAACTGGCGCATCTTTTTGTCGCGAAAGTCATCGACTGTAGCAATCGGCTTGGTACAGGCAACCCGGAAACTTGGAACTGCGTGGAAATACAGCGGCCAAACACCAAGTGCTTTGAATTCTTCCTGCATCTCCGGGAAGTTTTCGAAAATTTCCCGCGTAATGATTGAAGAATGCTCGGGGTTGGAAAAGGTAAGTGTCCCAAGAAGGGCGTTTGGCATCGTATTAAGAGGCAGCGCAGTAGGATAGTATCCCTGAGCATCGGCACCCATCGGTATGCCGCCTTTGCCGACAGCATCCAGAACCTGCTTTGGACCAACCAGCGATCCGTTCCAGAACACCTGTGATGTTATGTTTCCGCCGCTGCGTTCTTCCAGTTCTGAAAAGAACCATTTGTCGACATCGGCCCATAGGAATGCTTCTGATAGCGCATGCGCCACCTTCAACTTCATTTCCGGATAGTCTGCGGCGGATGCCGGTGCCAAACTCATAGAGATTGCCACAGCCGCCATTCCAAGCGTGCGGCCCAGTTTTGGAGCTAAATATTTTCTCATTTTTTCGTCTTCCCTTCCTGTTGTTGGTCGCCATCATGGCGAAACACGCTCATTTTTTATGAGCTTTGATAGATAGGTATCGGCAGAGCAGCGCGTCTTGCGATGTGATCCTCTGCACATATTTCGGTCCGGACAAGGCGGTCTTTTGCGCGCCTTTGTGTCCGAACCAATTCTTCTTCAGGCTTCTTTGTCGTATAAATCGAAAAGCATTTTGCGACCCCGGACAAGCGCAAGGTCGGTCGCAAGGTTGACCTCGGCATAGTCGCCATTGGGCACCTCACACATTTTCTGCTGCATCTCTATCGCCCAGACATCCTCTTCGAACACGGACGGGAAAAACTCTTTGGCGCGGTCCACACCGCGTTTGTTCGGGTCCGATCCGCACATTTGATTTTTGGGCATATTCACAACGTAGGTGTATTTGTGGGATGCACGATCATGAGGCGCAAACAGGTGATAATTCACCAGCTCTTTGGGGTCTTCATTTTTGGCCCTGCCACCGGCTGGCCAATTTGTGCGTTTTGCAATCAGAACGCCGGGCCCAATCACGGTCTGTGAACTGGAACTGTCAGCGACTTCGTGAATAAGAAGATCCTGAAATCCCTCTGATTGCGGATAACTGTCCACGTCGCGGGACGTCCTGACAAAGCCGCTGCCGCCAATTTCACCTGTTTCGACTTCAAAATCGATCTGGGTATCGGCGTATTGGCCGATTGAATTTCCGTGCAGCGGATAAAAATGCGTCAGGTCAAGGACGTTTTCGACCATCAGAACCGAGTTGCCTTTGACAAAAAGGTCGCCGTGGATCGTATCCCAATCCGGCGAGGCAATTTCCGGCGTGTCAATCGGTTCGATATCGCCAATCGCGTCCGGATCGCCCGGCCAGACCCAGACAACGCCATCCTTTTCCCTAACGGTAAAGGGCAACAAGCGCGCGCGCTTGGGGATTGGGGCATCCGGAGCCGACGGAATTTTTACGCATGCGCCAGTGGAGTCAAAACAAAGGCCATGGTAGGGGCATTCAAGCACGCCGCCTTCAAGAAACCGGCCTGCGGACACCGGCATGCGCTTGTGGCAGCAACGGTCATCATGTGCCACAACCTCACCTTCCGCGGACCGCCACAACACCATCGCTTTTTCGCATATAGTGCGTTTCTCCAACTTCTCCACTTCAAAATCTACCGACAATCCGGCCGCATACCATGCGTTGTGGATCATGATATTGACTGAACTTCTATCGTCAGCACCCATTGGCCATTCTCCCTAAATTGACTTCGCGCGTGTTTTTTTAATCCCTAAACTCATGCCTTATGCGCCGAACCTTCAAATGCATAACTACCGGGTTTCCGGTTGTTTGCCTGATGGACGGACGTTTTTATTGAACTTAATGCCGGTTTTGACGTTGTTTCCAGCGCCTGTTCCAACTGGGCCACAAAATCATCCAGCGCATCTGCCTGAACTATATCCGTCACCAAACCCAGTTCAAATGCCTTCGCACTGTCGATCTTGTCGGAATGAAGGATCATTCTCATCGCCTGATCGGGGCCAATACATTTGGCCAATCGGCTATTGCCCAAAGAAACGCCCATCAGGCGAAACCCCGGGACCATGAACATCGCATCGTCGGTCGCGCAACGGTAATCGCATGCGACGACAATTTCCGCACCCGCACCGACTGCGGCACCGTGGGAATGGACAAGCGTTACACATGGCGCGCCGGCCAGTATTTGCAGCATCGCTTCGACTTTGACCCCCAGAACATTGGGATTTGGCTGTGCTTCCT
>JAHRVD010000424.1 GCA_019090845.1 Marinosulfonomonas sp. | reverse complement strand
CACCTCGCGGCTGCGATCATTCATCTCGTTTAGAACGTTTGATCCGTCACTCATCGGGTATTTCCTGTGGTTCGGCCTATTAAAGACCTCTTTGCGGCATCGTCAATCGGGGTTGCGCGTATCGCGTCGGTTTGCGTATGTGTGCACGGTCATATTCAGGAAGGAAAATTCATGCGCCCCTCAGGTAGAGATGTAGATGCGATGCGCTCGGTTTCAATTGAAACCGGGGTAACCAAACATGCCGAAGGGTCATGCCTGATTAAATGCGGCGATACCCATGTGCTGTGCACCGCCTCGCTTGAGGCGCGCGTACCACCGTTTCTGAAAAACACCGGGCTTGGCTGGGTGACAGCAGAATACGGAATGTTGCCCCGCTCGACCGGTTCACGAATGCGTCGCGAAGCCGCCGCTGGCAAACAGGGCGGTCGCACCGTGGAAATTCAGCGCCTGATTGGGCGCTCCCTGCGGGCTGGTGTCGATCGCGTCGCTTTGGGTGAACGTCAAATCACTGTAGATTGTGATGTTATTCAGGCCGATGGCGGCACTCGATGCGCTTCAATCACCGGCGGTTGGGTCGCGCTGCGCCTTGCGGTGAACAAGTTGATGAAAGCGGGTGATGTTATTTCCGATCCGCTAACCGATCATGTCGCCGCCGTCAGTTGTGGTATCTACGGCGGCCAACCTGTGCTGGATCTGGACTATCCGGAAGACAGCGAAGCAGGCGTCGACGGCAATTTTGTAATGACCGGTGGTGGCCGCTTGATCGAGGTTCAGATGTCGGCAGAGGGTTCTACCTACACCCGCGAAGAAATGTCGACGCTGCTGGATCTGGCCGACAAGGGTGTATCAGAGCTGGTCGCAGCCCAAAAGGCCGCCGTTGCCTGAGCCGCGCAAATTTTCGGGCGACAAGCTGGTCATCGCCTCGCATAACGCGGGAAAACTGCGCGAAATTGCCGCTTTAATTGCGCCCTTTGGCGTCAGCGCAGTTTCCGCCGCCAGCCTTGGCTTGGCCGAGCCGGATGAAACCGAGGATACCTTCGCTGGCAACGCCCGGATTAAGGCGCATTTTGCGGCCAAAAACTCTGGCCTGCCGGCCCTGTCCGATGACAGCGGGATCACCGTTAATGCGCTGGACGGCGCGCCGGGCGTTTATACCGCCGATTGGGCCGAAACCCCGAACGGTCGCGATTTCCCGATGGCGATGACCAAAGTCTGGGATTTGTTAAACAACAAAATCGCCCCCGAACCCCGAAAAGCACAGTTTCGCGCAACCCTTTGCCTGGCCTGGCCCGATGGCCATGATGAATTGTTCCAAGGTGTCGTGCACGGACGTCTTGTCTGGCCGATGCGTGGCGTTCTTGGCTTTGGATTTGATCCGATCTTTCAGCCTGACGGCGCAAGTGAAACATTTGGCGAAATGGATCAGGAAAAAAAGCACGAAATCAGCCACCGCGCCGATGCTTTTTCCAAGCTCGTTGCAGGTTGTTTTGCCTGAGGATTGGCGCGCCGGGGGCTTTGGCCTTTATATCCACTGGCCGTTTTGTCAGGCAAAATGCCCCTATTGTGATTTCAATTCCCACGTTGTTTCAGAAATCGACCAAACCCGCTGGATGCGTGTCTATTGCAGCGAAATTCGCCGGATTGGGGCCGAAACGCCTGGCCGAATTCTGGACACCGTATTTTTTGGCGGCGGCACACCCAGCCTGATGAATCCCGATCTGGTCGCCGGGATTATGGACACGGTTCGCGCCACCTGGCCAACCTCTAATAGTTTTGAGGTTACGCTTGAAGCAAACCCCACGTCGGCCGAGGCTGCTCGGTTTCGCGGCTATCGCGATGCCGGCGTCAACCGTCTTTCGATGGGGTTTCAGGCGCTAAATGATCCCGATCTTCGCGCGCTCGGGCGGCTACATTCCGTGGCCGAGGCCCGGTCCGCCTTTGGTCTTGCGCGTGATACCTTTGATCGCGTCAGTTTCGATTTGATTTATGCACGCCAGCACCAGACCCTTGCCAACTGGAAGGCCGAGTTGAGCGAGGCGCTGAGCATGGCCGCCGATCACCTGTCGCTGTATCAACTGACGATCGAGGATGGCACAGCCTTTGGCAAACGTCATTCAACTGGTGGCCTGCCCGGCCTTCCCGACGAAGATTTGGCCGCCGACATGTATTTTGCCACGCAGGAGCTTTGTGCAAAAGCGGGTCTGCCAGCCTATGAGGTGTCAAACCACGCGGCACCCGGCGCCCATTCGCGGCATAACCTGATTTATTGGCAGGGTGGTGACTATGCTGGTATCGGGCCCGGCGCACATGGGCGGCTGACGCTGAACGGCACGCGGTTCGCCAGCGACACGCATTTGACCCCCGGCGCTTGGCTGAAACAGGTCGAAACGGTTGGAAACGGAGAAAATCCACGCACAGCCCTGCCCGGTAGCGAGCAGGCCGCCGAATACCTGATGATGGGGTTGCGAATATCCGAGGGTATTTCGTTAGCCCGCCATCAAAATATGGCCGATGAGCCGTTGGATTACAATATTATCAATGGGTTAGCCGATGATGGGTTTGTCGAGGTGCGCGGCGACGCACTGCGCGTCACTGCCAAAGGTCGCCCCGTTCTAAACGCCGTAATCCGCGCATTGCTGCCCTAGCTACATCCCAGAAAGATTACGACAAAGTT
>JAHRVD010000025.1 GCA_019090845.1 Marinosulfonomonas sp. | reverse complement strand
TTTCCAGTGCCTTGGTGGGGAATGGTGAAATTTGACGCAAGGCGACAAGGCGAACCTTTGTGCCTTCTTCCCTGAGGTTTGCGATTGCTTCTCGCGCCGGTCCGGTCAGGGAACCCCATGTCAAAATGACCGTCTCTGCGTCACCTTCGGTTAATCCCCAGTGATTGCCAAAGTTGAAGCCCTCGATCTTGGCGTGGCGTTTGTCCATCTGTTCCTTTTGGTCCGAGGGCTTGCTTGATGGCAGGCCGCGCACCGAATGGGTAAGGCCATCGGCCGTATACTGACCGCCGGGCACACCGGGTATTGCCATCGGTGAAATTCCATCGGCGCACAGGGCATAGCGTTCATATTTTTGGCCCGCTTCAATCTGTTCTGGCGTAGGCTGGTATGTTTTTCGGTTGGCGACAAAGGCAACATCTGCGGGCCGTTCGATCAACGCGCGGGCCTGACCAATTGACTGGTCTGACAGAACGATGACAGGGGTTTGCAGGTGTTCGGCCATATGCACAGCCCATTGGGTGGTGAATATGCAATCACCAACACCAAGCGGGGCAACCACGACGTGCGGTGCGTCTCCGTGAAAACCATAGACCGCAATATTCAGGTCGGATTGTTCCGATTTTGTGGCAATCCCGGTGGAGGGGCCGCAGCGCATCACGTCGACCACGACAATCGGCACCTCGGCGGCCGCCGCAAGGCCCAGGCTTTCCATCATTAGCGCCAGACCAGGCCCCGATGTGGCGGTGATCGAGGCTCGCCCGCCATAGGACGCACCAATGATCATGTTGATCGACGACAATTCATCTTCGGCCTGAACCAGCGCGCCGCCGATCGAGGCCAGCGAAGGCGCAAGATATTCCAGAACTTCGGTTGCCGGGGTGATCGGGTAAGCGGCGGCAAAGCGGACACCGCCCCTGAGCGCGCCAAGGCCAACGGCTTCGTTGCCGCTAATCAGCCAGCGCTGGTCGGATTTTTCAGGTGCCGGTTTCAGGGCGAAATCGTTGTCATATTCTTTGGCCTGCGCCATTCCAGCCTCGATACCCGCGCGCCCAGACGCGATCACAGCCGCGCCTTTACTGGCGAGCTTTTCGGCCACAACCTCCATCAGGTTGTCCAGCGAAAGCCCGATTAGTTGAGCAACGATGCCAACAGCGATCATGCTTGCGCGCCCGCCGGGGATTTCCTTGACAAGATCGCCAAGCGCGCATTCGCGGGTGGCAATGTTCGCGCCGGTTATTGCGCCCGGAACTGCACCGGCGTTAGGGTCCGCGACCACCAGTCCGCTAGCTGATACCGGCATTTCGGTGATGAACCGGTCGGCATTTTTCCAGTCAAGGGCGACCAGAATATCAAATTCCTTGGTCATGCATTCAACCGGACGTGTTGCCAGCCGGACCAGCGCTGCCGCTTCGCCCCCACGGATTTGTGGGCCGACAGAGCGGGTCAGGTATCCGTACCAGCCGGCTCGCCCTGCTGCTTCTTGCAGGATTGATCCGGCAGTGATTGCCCCGGCGCCGCCGGTTCCGACAATCGCAAATGAAACGTTTTCCAACCGCTGATCTGTTTGGGTCATGGGTCTGATCGATCCAATGTCTGACAGAGCCTTTATGTGTCTTCAGGCTCCGCGGGATTTCCCTATTGACGTAAAACAAGTATAACAGTACTAATTTACGGTAATAAGGATTTATGGCCCTGTCAATAACGCTCTTTCAGAGGAATTCGGAGGAAAAAGATGGTGCATCGGTCGAAATTGGCTTTAGGCGGATCATCTGATTTTCCGCCAGTGACAAGCAGCGTTGCACGATGAATGATTGCCTTGGCATAAAGCTGGATCGGGCAGGGGCAATCCTGCATCTGACCCTAAACCGCCCCAAGGCAAATATAGTCGACGCAGAAATGATTGCCGCCCTTGATAAGGCATTGGCCGAGCATCAGGGGAACCGCGATCTGGCGGCGGTTCTGCTTTCCGCTGACGGGCCGCATTTCAGTTTTGGCGCTTCGGTTGAGGAACATCTGCCCGACAGTTGCGAAGCGATGCTGAAATCGCTGCATGCGCTGGTGCGCCGGATGTTGGAATACCCGGTGCCAATTCTGGTCGCTATTCAGGGGCAATGTCTGGGTGGTGGGCTTGAGGTCGCCATGGCCGGGCATCATTTGTTTGCTGCACCTGATGCCAATCTGGGTCAGCCGGAAATGATGCTGGGGGTCTTTGCCCCCGCCGCGTCCTGCCTGATGCCCGAGCGCATTGGACAAGCCCGTGCGCAAGATCTGCTTTATTCCGGGCGCTCGCTTAGCGGTGAGCAGGCGCTGGCCATCGGGCTGGTTGATCGGCTCGCCGATGATCCGACCGCCGCCGCGCTGGCGTATTTTGACAAGCACCTAGCCCCCAAAAGTGCCAGTTCCCTGCGCATGGCCGTGAAAGCAGCCCGTGCCGGATACATCGCCCGGATGATTGCCCGGATTGATGAGGTCGAAGCGCTTTATCTGAACGATCTGATGTCAACCCGTGACGCGGTTGAGGGCCTTAAGGCCTTTCTCGCTAAACGCCCTGCCAAATGGGAAAACCAATGACACCCCCAACCACAACCCAGATTGTCGAACGCGCTCAGGCGCTTTACGAGGATTTGCAGTTTAGCGCTGCGCGCGAGTGGAAGGAAGCCGCAGAAGGCCGCAAAGTCATCGGTTACTTGCCGGTTTATATTCCGCGCGAACTGATCCATGCGGCCGGAATGCTGCCGCTGGGGATCATGGGTGGGGGTGATAACCTTGAGGTGATCCACGGCGACGCTTATT